>JAUQWT010000085.1 GCA_030835005.1 Ignavibacteria bacterium
TTTGAACAGGCAATTTCAGCCGTAGATGCTTTCAGGCATTATCTTAAAACAGAGAAGCTCATAGCAGAAGACCAGAAAACTGCTCAGTATGAATTTCTGAGATGCTTAACGCGCCTTGCTGAGTTTAAACTCAGTGGAGTAGACAAAAAGAACTTACACAACTTGTCAGTTCTGAAAAAAGAAATAATGAACATGAGTGCTAATCCTTTAGGAGCAAAAAACTGGTTAATAGAAAAAGCTGCAGAACTGAAATAGAAGGCAGAATCAATCCGGTATCAGTAATATTTTTTCTTTTGATGCTGCCCCCGAGATCAAATCTATTTGAGATTTAGGAATCTTCAAGTGTTTTGAGATCAGCTCTATCACACGTTCATTGGCTTTTCCTTTTTCAGGCGGGACAGATACTCGGATCTCGTAATAATTCTTCTCAATTTCTTTTATTGAATTTTCCCGTGAATTAGGTTTCACTTTTACTTTAATCTTCAAATGGTCTTTTCTCTTTTTTTCATTTCGGATTTCAAACAAATATTAGTTCATTAATCTGAATAAAAAAGGAGCTAATTAGCTCCATAAACTGTTCATCCGATGACTTGAAGTCATCGGATGAACATGAAGTCCCCTGAAATGTATGCTGCGGAAAATGAAGTATTTACTTCACCAGCAGCACCTTCTTTGAATCGGAATATTCGCCAGCTGTGATACGGTAAAAAAACACCCCCTTGAATATTTTGATGCATCCCAATCTGCATAATATGATCCGGCAGACATGGATTGATTTACCAGTGTTTCAATTTCACGGCCGGTTACATCATGTACAACCAATTTAATAAAACTGCCTTTGGAACAGAGAATTCTATGTTTGTTTTTGGATTGAACGGATTTGGATAATTTTGTGAAAGCGAAAAAGCATTTGGAACCTCAGTTGATACTTGAGATATTCCAACAAACTTGCTAAGAGGTCTTTTGAATCCTCCACGATTACCGCCTATTGTACCACCTGCATATAAATAATTATTAAACAGACACATTGAATACATAATCGGAGTCCCGCCAAATCCTTCGTTTTTTTGTATCCATGTCGTGCCATAGTCATTTGACAAATAAATTCCCTGGCTTGTTGCTGCAAAGAGATTATCGCCATAAACCAAAAGATCGTTTATTGTTTGATTGTTAAAAGAAGTCTGTGCCCAGTTAAGTCCGTTATTAGTTGATTTATATACACCATAAACCGCCATTCCAGCAAATATATTATTTCCAATAGCTGCTAGAGAGTATGGTGTCCTGATATTTAAGGATGTTTGCGTCCAGTTAAAACTATTATCTGTTGATTTATATACGCCGTGCTGCGACCCCATTCCGGCAAAAATAATACCACCGCGGCGAGCAAACAATGTACCTCGTAGTTGATATTAAAAGTCCGGGTCCAATTAGTCCCGTTATTTGTTGATAAATATATTCCATACGTACCGCCTGCTAATACATTATTCCCCAAGAATATTATGTCGTCCATAACACTAGTTAGCGAAGTCAGTGACCAATTTAACCCGCCATTTGTTGATAGAAATACTCCAGTATTTGTTCCTGCAAAAAAAAGAACTTCCGTTTCCATTTATCACATGTACAGTTTGGTTGATCAAAGAAGTTTGAGACCAGTTAGTGCCATTGTTAGTTAAAATGTACAATCCGGTTATACCCGTTCCTGCAAAAATATTGCTCCCGTAGCCGAAAAGTACCGGTGGTTCGTTGTAAAACACCTGCTGCCATTGTGCTTCCGCCGAGAAAACAGATAAAGATGTTAATATTAAAATTAGAAGTTTTTTCATTGTTAGATATAGTAAAATTTAACTGAGAATTGTTGTTTCATAAAATATAATCCCCCAAAAACCATACTTTTGCTGAGTTTCGCAGCTATACGATGCTCAAAGAATACATATGGAATAATTGGGGGATACTTTTAGTGATAACTGTGAATCTTTCTTGAGAATCATATAGCCTATTGTAAACATAGTTCTCGAATGCAGCTTTTCAAAAGAGAAATTATTTGGTTTTAGAAAATTTTGAAGCGCAAACATAAAGAATTACTTATTTTTAGCTTGTTTTAAGCATTAAATATGTTAAAATTTTAGAGAAATTTCTTAAAACATTCAGGGAAATCATTAAACCTGCAAGAACCTATTAATTTTCAAGCATCTCTGATTGTCATTTCTGGTATCTATTTATACTAATAAAATTCTATTTACTTTAGAACATTTGCAGAACACTAAGCTGGTAAAATTATTGAAGACTTTCTCCGGTCCTGAAATAAAAAAATTCAGGGAATTTGTTATTTCCCCTTATTTCAATAAGAATAAAAATGTGATCAGGTTAAATGATGTATTATTGAAATTTCATCCCGATTTTGATGCTAAATCCTTTACTGAAGAGAATATATATTCGGAAGTTTTTGGCAAGGGTAAGTTTGAGTACTTCAAAATAAAAAATATCTCATCAGATCTTTATAACCTGGGGCTTGAGTATCTGAAATTAAAGCCTAATCCCTCCACTTTCTTTATGAACGATTACAATCTTATGGTGCAGCTTCGCAAGCGTAAGCTGTTTAACCTTCATAAGAAACTGGTGAGATCAATGGAGGAAAACTTCAGGAATACAGAAGTAAAAGATAGTCCGTTTCTATACAGCAATTACCTTTTGACGGCAGAGAGCCAGCTTGTTGACCTTTTTGAAGAGCCCAGCAGTATCACCGGAATTTTGAGCGAGTTTGAAAGTTTTTTTGAATTCCTTATCTATCACTTACTGCAATTTTATAACCTGATGATTCATATTGGCAAAGAAAACAATGTGAAAATAGATATAAAGATGATGGATGAAGTAGTAAGCTACCTCGAAAAGGGGCCCGTCAGCAAACATCCTACAACTGTGTCATACCAGTATCTGATATTACTGAAAACAAAAGAAAAAGAAGAATATTATTTTACTTTGAAGGAGCATTATTTCAATCATTTTTCTGAAATGGATGCATCAGCTGCCTATAGGGCACACATGTATCTGTTTGGATATTGCGCCGATATGTATAATTTTAAGGGAGATCGCAGATTTGTAATTGAATGTTATGAATTATATAAACATTCGTATTTAAATAACAGAGTGACATCGGGTGAATTGTTATATCCTGACTTTGTAAATTTCATAAAAGTCTTTGTGAGAGCAGGTGATACTGCTCTTGCCAGGAAATTCATAATCGACTTCACTGAAAAACTTCCCGAAGACCAGCTTGATAATTGTGTTAATTTCTCAAATGCATATATTGCTCATTCTGAAGGTGATCTGAATAAAGCCCTGGCGTGTATTTCTAAAGTATGCTTCCCGTTGGCAATACTTAAAGTCCAGGTAAAGATCATGCAGGTTCAGTTAAACTATGAACTTGGTTTTTATGAAGAGACTAGAAGCTTAATCGATTCTTTTAGAAAAACACTTTTGAAAGAAGCGGTTATATCTGAAGATTATAAAAACTCGATACTGAACTTCATGAAACTTACGATAAACTTGATCAACATAAAACAGGAAACAAGCAGAAAAATACAAGAATTCGAAATACATAAATTGACTGAAACAATAAACAAAACACAGTCAAATCACTTTGGTGTCAAGTTTTGGCTGGAAGATCGAATTGAAAGTTTTAACCAATAACTCATCCGGTGACCTTAGCTACCGGATGAGTTGAACACACTATTTATTTTACGAGCACCATCTTGTTTACTTCATTGAAATCACCAGCTTCGATCTTATAGAAATAAACACCGCTTGAAAGTGCGGTGGCATCAAACCTGAAATCATAAGAACCCGGGCCCAGGTATTCGTTGACCAACACGCTTACTATCCTGCCTATAGGATCATACACTACAAGCTTCGTAAAGGAGCCTAAAGGAAGATCAAATTTAATTTTTGTTGCCGGGTTGAACGGATTTGGATAATTATTGTATAAACGATACTTTTCCGGGACGCCTGATAAAGACGGTTCAATTCCGGTAGTTGTGGAATACTTGACTGTAGCAAAATCACTTGAACTTCCGCTTCCCTGGCTGTTTCCTGTTACAATTGCGTTACCGGAATTATCAACGCAGATAGATAATGCTGCATCAACTCCGTTACCCGGACCGTTGTATCTTTGCTCCCACAACTGCTGGCCACCTGCATTATATTTTAAAGTTAGATAGTCCAGGTTTGAACCCCCGGAATTACTTGCACCTGTAATAAATGCATTTCCATTCCCATCAACTGCAACAGAAGTGGCATCATCTGAAGTATTGTTTGGCCCGTTATATCTCATTACCCATTGCTGAACACCGGAAGAATTATAATAAACTGTTGCATAATCAGTGGCAGACCCCTGTCCTATACTTGAACCCGTTACATAAACATTATAAACTGAAGTAACTGCAAGCCCGAATGCAACATCGTTATCATTACCTGTTCCGTTATATCTTGAATTCCATTGTTCCTGACCGGAAGAATTGAATTTTATGGTAACATAATCATTAGATGAACCGCTGCCGCTGCTGCCCCCCGTTATATAAATATTACCAAGCGCGTCCAACGCAAGATCAGAAGGAACGTCATCGCCGTTATTCGTTCCGTTATACCTGATAGTCCATTGTTCCTGCCCGGAAGAGTTATATTTGATTGTAAGGTAATCCAGTCCGCTGCCGCTGCCCGTGCTGCTTCCGGTTATGTATACATTTCCTGCTATATCTACTTTTACTACAGCTGCATTATCAATGCTGTTTTGAGGGCCGTTATATCTTGAAGCCCACTGCTGCTGACCGGAGGAATTATACTTTACCGTTGCATAGTCATAATTTGTTACACTAAGGCTTTGTCCTGTCACATAAACGTTACCAGCGGCATCAACTGAAACAGAAAAAGCCTCATCAGTTCCGTTAGAAGGTCCATTATATCTTGCAACCCATTGCTCTTGACCGCTGCTGTTGTATTTAATGGTTGCATAATCACTAAATGAAGTTGTGCCCGTACTTATACCTGTAACATAAACATTTCCGGCTGCATCAACAGTAATGGCATTTGCAGCATCAATAAAATTCGCCGGACCATTGTATCTGGCCGACCATTGTTCCTGTCCCGCCGAGTTATATTTTACTGTTGCATAGTCAAGGTTCGAGCCATTCCCGATACTGCTTCCTGTTACGTAAACATTTCCGCCTGCATCACAAACTACTGCAAATGCTTCATCTAAACTATTACCCGGACCGTTATATCTGGAAACCCATTGTCCAAAAACCGGGATGCTTAGTACATTTAGTACTAATAGTAATTTAAGTGTAAAAAAAAATTGTTTCATAATGCCCTACTTTCTATTTTTTGACTTTCATAATCTTTCATTTTCTTAGTTAATTGATGTTGAATTATGACTTTTATATGTATTGTTTAAAACAAAAATACCCTAAACTAAATCTAATTAAGTCATCACGAAGGATGAAAACAGAACTACCCCTTAAGAACTACGGTATGAACTAAAGGATCACCTAAAAAAATAATTGGACCCTGTATGATTCTAAAAGAATTTCATTCCCTTAGAGTAAATTAAATTCAATTTCCGTGCCATACTTAATTGATTAGAAAATAGGAGTTTTGTTTTGTTAACTTCTGTCAAAGAATACCTGTATCAATGACATTAGTGACAATGAGATTTTATTATTAATGATGAATGGTTTGTTAAGTGAAAGAGTCTCTTGGGATTTTTAAATATGTTGAACTAAAGACCGGCAAACAGCTAAGGGCAAAGAACTGGCTGACAAACAGATCAAACAAGCAACTAAAAAAGGAGCCAATTAGCTCCTTTTTGTACAGCGCTATGTATTCCCCGTTTTATATTCCAAATTTTATACCCGCAGTAAATCTGAAACCATTGTTTTTTACGTTTGTTGAATTTTTAAGTATGTTTGAAAACCCGAGTGAATAACCGATGCCTGTAAAAATATCAGTTCTATCTGCAACTTTAAATTCCATGCCGCTACCCAAATAGAGCCCGAAATCAATCGATTCATAAGAAGTAGAAACATCGCTTTCCTGAAAATTAACTCCATCGGTTGCTTCTTCGTTTGCCGATAGCTGTACACCAAGAGTCGGTCCCAGTTCAAAATATGGTTTTACTTGGTTTAAAGGAAGATTTACATTGACCAGCATTGGAAATTCAATGTAACTGAGATTTTCTGTGAAGGTAATACCGTTATTGTTTCTGATCTCAAAACCTTTCATGATATATCTTATCGCAGGTTTTATTGATACATTTTTAGAAACACCAATATCTACAAACCCGCCTACCATAAACCCGGTTTTTGAACCTGTGTTAAAGCTGGGTTTGATATTGGCATTTGCAAGGTTTAAACCGCCTTCTAAACCTATGGCTACCTGACGTTGTGAAAAAGAAGCAGAAGTAAATATGAATACTGTGAAAATTAATGTTAAAATGGTTACTAAATTTTTCATCTTTTTTTCTTTCTGTTTTAAGTTATCTATTATAATGTTTTTTAGATTTTTTTATTGTACTGTGTAGTTTGATGTAACGCTGTAATTTGAATTTGGATGGCCCGGCACTGTGCCTGTGAAATCAAAATTCCACTGCTGCCCGTTTTGCACACCTACATAATTATTTATGATGTATGTTGTATCCTTGCTGTAAACATATGCAGTATTTGTAAAGCTTAATGTATCTGCAAACTGTTCAGGACTGTACCTTGATATGATACGCGATATATTTACATCAACACCGGGTCTGAAAAGAAACTGTGTACTGCCGGTTTGAGTAATCCGCTGTGATACCTGAAATGAAACCTGCTGATTTAGGTTAGATCCCGTTACACTATCTATCTTGCTGCAACCTGTAATAATCAGGTAAACCAGCATCAACCCTCCTAAAAATAGTTTAATAATTCCGCGTTTCATTTTGTTTTTTTCCTTTCTTTGTTATATGATTATTGATTGTTAAATTAATTCTTTTCAAAAACTAAACCTGATATATACGACTCCCAATCCGGCACAGAAGCAATTTCATTTATAACAGTTACAGAATCCGCTGTAAACGTGTAGTCTGAATTGTTCATCACATATTTTCCGTTTGAACCCATACCGTATTTATTTACAACATGCCATATTCTTGAATCACCGCTTGGCTTATAATAAAATGCAGATATCCCTTCCACTTGTTCTAAGTCAACCACAGACTTTCTCTCAAGACTGTTGTTTTCACTTTTTTTAAGAGAAAAACCGGTTATTAATGCTGCGATAACTATTGAGGCAAGAATCACTAACTTTACATACTTAACGATTTTCATTTATTTGTATTCCCTTCTTTATTATGATTTTGTTTTGTATTTACACGTTTTATATTAGTTTGTTTTTTCTTTTTAAATTTCTTTATATTTTCAGTCTTCTGTATTGGTGTATTTGGAAAGATCTCATTGAAATCTTGATCATAAATTTGGGCTAATCTGATAATGCTTTGTATTGAAGATTTTCCGAATTTATTCTTGTTACTGGATTTCATTTCCATATTCAATTCTGCATCAAAGATAGTTTTCGTTTATATGCTCGGCAAATAATTTATTTCTCGAAACTAATCATGGGATTCCCCCTAAATCACAATAGAAATAGCGATTTTTGGCTTATATTAAAGTTTTTTCGAACTTGAGACTAAACAGAACATTTAGTTGAATAATCTAAAACTCATTAATATTTTGAGGACTTTTTCGAAAACGGAAATGAAAGATTTCGAAAAGTTCATTTCTTCTCCATTTCATAACCGGGGCAGAAATTACGTTCCCTTTTTTAACCAGCTTAAAAAATTCTATCCAAAATTTGATGATAACAGGATGACTCCGGAATATATTTATTCAAAAATATATCCTGGTAAGAAATACAATAAACAAATTCTCTGGAATATGACTTCATCTATGCTTGCAATGAGTGAGGATTTTTTGATTTATGTTTCTTTAAAGAGGAATAAATTCGAAAGAGAGCGCAAAGTTGCAGAAGAATTTCTTGAAAGAAGACTTTCCTCTTATTATAAAAAAAAGCTTAATGAAATGGAGTCTGCTCTTGATAGCCTTGGAATAGGCTCAGCATATTTCAGACACAAGGCTGAGCTTGAGGATGGAAGAATGGCATACCACTTTATTGAAGACACGCAGCAATTTCTTCCTGAGCTGGTTGATAAAAAAGGTAACTATGTCATCCTGCACTTTATGAGAGAAATTTCTGATATAATTGGCAGTTTGCGTACAAGCAAGAGTATGTATAATAGGCAGTATGAGGGATCAATCCCGTATAAATTTGTTACAAACCTAAAGCTTGATAAAATAGTGGAATTTGCATATGGGACAAAATTTAAGTATGCCGCTGTTCTGGATATATATTATGAAACAATAATGCTATCGCTGGAATACGATAATAAAAAACATTTTTTCAGGCTAAAGGAACTATTCGAACAGAATCATCATCTTTTTACAAACGAAGAAAAGCATTTAGTAGCAGCAGAGCTTACAAACTACTGCGTACAGAAAATGAACGAAGGGGACAATTCTTTGAGGCACGCTAACTTTGAACTTGATAAATTTAAGCTTGAAAATGAAATTGTTTTAATAAGCCGCATGTTGCCAAAACTCACTTTCATGCAGATTCTTGGTAATGCTCTGTATTTAAAGGAATTTGAATGGGCCAGGACATTTATTGAAGAGTACGCGCCAAAACTTAAGCCTTCATACCAAAAACCAACAAAAATGCTTTGCTATGCACACCTGTATTATCTTCAAAAGGATTACGGGAAAGTTCTTGAGTGCCTTAGCAAGGTTGAATTTATAGATATGTTAGATAAAATTTATGTAAAGACTCTTTATATAAGAACATATTTTGAGATGAAGGAATTTGAGACTTTGCTCAGCTACCTTGAAACAACCAGGCATTTTTATGAAAAGAACCCATATGTAAGTAATGTATTAAGAAGTAATAATATAAAATTTATTAGCTGCATGAGCCGCCTCTTATCGGCAATTGAATCAAACGATGATTTTGAAATGGATAGAATATGGAAATTTGTTAAAGGTGATAAATCTGTTGCGAATGGCTTGTGGATTGCTGAAAAAATAGAAGAAATGCAAAAAGGAGCTATTTAGCTCCTTTTGTGGTTATACTATAAACTGACTTAAACTAATCGGATGACTTAAAGTCATCCAATCAGTACTAGAGTCGTGGTTATTTCATTTTATTAACAGCTTTTGTAAGCTTTGATTTCTTATTCGCAGCATTGTTTCTGTGAATAATACCCTTAACTGCAGCCCTATCGAGTACTGTAACGGCTTTTTTCAGCTCTTTTTCAGCATCTTCCTTTTTCTTGGACGTAGTTACATTTTTCAAAGCGGATTTAATTTTAGCTTTAAAGTGTTTATTATATTCAGTCTTCTTAGGTGTCTGTCTTGCTCTTTTTTGCGCAGATTTATGTCTTAACGGCATCTATTTTTTATCCTTTTTATACTAAAATTATACGTTTATTATTGCTTAATTCAAACTTAATTTCAAAAATAGCCATAACCTTATTGAAAATCAATTTACTATTTTCCGCCTAAAGGCAAAAGCCAACTGAGATTCCGGGATATATCAACTGCAGATTTCTCAGCAATGGTGGTGTAAATTAATCAAAAACAAAGAATAATGGAAAAAACCAAGAACAAGATCCTATGGGTTGATGATGAAATTGAGCTTTTGCGCTCCAATATACTATTCCTTGAAGATAAGGGCTATTCTGTAGAAAAAGCAACAAATGGTGAAGATGCTGTTGATATGGTGAAAGAAAAAGACTTCGACCTCATTTTCCTGGATGAAATGATGGCAGGCATGGGAGGACTCAAAACCCTCGCCTCTATTAAGGAGGCGCAGCCAAATGTACCTGTAGTGATGGTCACTAAAAATGAAACCGAAACCCTGATGGAAGATGCCATAGGCGCAAAAATCTCAGACTATCTTTTGAAGCCGGTTAATCCAAACCAGATACTTCTTGTCTGCAAAAAATTCCTTGAAGGCAAGCGTATAAAAAGTGAAACAGTTTCGCGGGATTACATACAGGAACTCAATAAGATCAACATGGCCATGATGGAGCCGCTGGATCATAATGACTGGATTAAAATTAACAGCGATCTTACCCAGTGGGAAATGGAGCTTGATGAACATCCGGAACTTGGTTTAAAAGATACGGTTCTTGCTACTAGAAAAGAATGTAACGCAGAATTTTGCCGATTCTTTGAAAGAAATTATGTTGAGTGGATCCACGGCAAAAAAGAAGGCCCTGTTTTTTCCAACGGTATTGTTGAGAAATATGTATTCCCTGAGCTTAGTACTCACAAATCGGTTTTCTTTTTTGTAATTGACTGCATGAGGCTTGACCAGTGGATGCTTATGGAAAAAATGCTGTATGATTACTTTAAGATAACGAAGGATTTCCATTACGGCATGATACCTTCGGCAACTCCATATGCAAGGAATGCGATCTTCAGCGGGCTATTCCCAAGTGATATAGAAAAACATTACCCGGAGCTATTTGCCAAAGGCGAAGATGATGAGAACAGCAAGAACAATTATGAAAAAGAATTCATGCAAAAGCTGATTGACAGAAAAAAAATCAAGCTGAGGAATGAATTACGTTATGTAAAGATACTTGATGCAGAATTCGGAAAAGGGATCGAACACAAGATTTCGAGCTTCAGCAATACTCACTTAAATGCAATTGTTGTGAACTTTGTTGATATACTTGCGCACAACAGAAGTGATAATGCAGTATTGAAAGAAATTGCTCCGGATGAATCTGCTTACCGTTCACTAACACAGTCATGGTTCGAGCATTCATCGCTCTTTTCAATGTTCAAAATACTCTCGCAGCAGAAAGATATTAAGATAATTGTAACTACCGATCATGGCAGCATACGATGTATGCGCGGTGCAAAAGTGCTGGGTGATAGAGAAACATCTACCAATTTGAGATATAAATACGGCAGGAATGTTAAGATTGATGACCGCCAGGCAATATTCATACGCAATCCGCATGATTACAAGCTTCCTAAAAGAGGCGGAATAGTGAATTATGTGGTAACAAAGGAAGATTTTTATTTCGTATATCCAACCGATTATCATTATTACCTGAATCATTACAAGAATACTTTCCAGCACGGCGGTATTTCCATGGAAGAATTGATATTACCCGTGGTAACGCTTGAACCGAAGGTGTAATTGCACAATCGAAAATTCGTAATGAAATTTTTTGAATGATACGCGATTTTGCCGTAACGACAAATTCTGCTGGGGAAACCCAAAAGTTCGGATTTGAGCTTGCAAAAAGTTTAAATCCCGGAAGTGTTGTTGCTTTGTACGGCGATCTAGGAAGCGGTAAAACGCAAATTGTAAAGGGTGTTTGCAATGCTTTGGGAGTAAAACAAACCGTAAACAGCCCTACTTTTATAATTGTGAATGAATACACTGCAACAGACTCAAAGCTGATTTATCACTTCGATCTTTACAGGATGAAGTCCCTTGATGAAGTCCTTGATATGGGGTTTAAGGATTACCTTGATGAAAGTTCAATTATACTTATAGAATGGCCGGAGAAAGTTGAAGATATTTTGCCTGCGAATGCCGTTAAGATACATATTGCCCATACAGTTGAAAATGAGAATGCAAGATGGATAAAGATGGAGAAATCTGATTGAACTTGCTGCTTATAAATTCAGGTGATAAAGAACCGTTCGTTGCCTTATATAAAAACGGTGAGTTGATTATTTATCATGCTTCGGAGTATTTACATAGCACAAATCCCCGCGACAAAAAACCTGATAAGCTGATCAACTGTCTTGATGATTTGACGAAAGAGAATGAAATAAAGGAAACAGAAGCAATTGCAGTTACAATCGGCCCAGGGTCGTTTACAGGTATAAGGGTCGGTCTCTCCCTTGCAAAAGGACTCGCATTCGGACTTAACGTAAAGCTTATCCCTATCACAAATTTTGAACTAACGCTTAACCGTCTTGAAAATATCCAAACGGACGAAAAATATTGCATAATAATTCCAGCAAAGCTGCCTGAATACTATTATTCTGTTGATACTGTTGGAAACGGTAATGTGCGGGGCTGTGCTGAATTGGATGATTTGTCAAAAATCCTGCAAAAAGATACAATTATTGTGGGAGATTTTGATGATGAAACTCATTTAAAACATTGTTATTTTGAGTATATTAACGTAAAAAATCTGAAAAAAGAAGCAGATTCCTTGGCTGAACTTGCCATTTCAAGATTCAGAGCTGGCAAGGTCTTTGATGCTGAAGATGTTGAGCCGCTATATCTTAAGGATTTTAATATAAAGAAATAAGTTGCCTGTTAACTTATTCAATTGTAAACACTAATTTACAGAACAATGGCCTGGTTTAAGAGAACAAAGCAGAATATTGAGACCCAGGAAAAAAAGGATCTCGGTGAAGGGCACTGGGTTAAATGCCCTAAGTGTGATGAAATTATGCACAAAAAGCAGTGGGAAAATAATTTTTACCTCTGCACAAAATGCGATTATCACTTCAGGATAGGAAGCGAAGAATATTTTACAATACTTTTTGATGAAGGTACGTTTAAAGAGTTCGATAGAAAAGTAACTTCCAAAGACCCGCTTGATTTTGTTGACTCGAAAAAATATAAAGACAGGTTAAATGATACTATCAAACAAACCGGTCTTTACGACGCCATCAGGAATGCCTTTGGCGAAATTAACGGCAAAGAGTGTGTTATCAGTGCAATGGATTTTAAATTCATTGGCGGCTCCATGGGTTCAGTTGTAGGTGAAAAAATTGCGCGCGGTATACAAAAGGCGATAAAAGAAAAATGCCCATATATTATTATCTCAAAATCCGGCGGCGCAAGAATGATGGAAGCTGCAATTTCACTTATGCAGCTTGCCAAAACTTCAGCATGGCTGGCTAAACTGGCCGAAAACAGGCTTCCTTATATTTCTGTCCTCACAGACCCCACAACCGGCGGCGCATCAGCAAGTTTCTCTATGCTTGGTGATGTTAACATTGCCGAGCCCGATGCGTTAATTGGTTTTGCAGGGCCAAGAGTTGTAAGGCAGGCAACAGGTAAAGACCTTCCCAAAGGATTCCAGCATGCAGAATTTGTTCAGGAGCACGGTTTTTTAGATTGTGTTGTAAACCGCAAAGACCTAAAAGATAAGATATACCAGTTCATGAAATATATGCATGGGGGATAAGCGCTGGTTTTTTGCATCCGGCATATAAAACATGAACCATAAATGAAGATACTTCGCAAAATAAGCGAAACCAGAAAGATTACTTCGGCTCTTATCCTAAGAAAGAAAATAATAGGCTTTGTACCTACAATGGGTTACCTCCATGAGGGACATCTTTCGCTTATCAAAGCTGCAAAGAAAAAATCCGATGTTGTTATTGTAAGTATTTTTGTTAATCCCCTGCAATTTGCTCCGAACGAAGACTTCACAAAGTATCCACGGAATTTTAAGAAGGACGAAAAACTTTGCCGTGCCGAAGGCGTTGATTATATTTTTTATCCTGATATAAAGGAAATGTATCCGGATGATTTTTCTACTTATATTACTGTTGAAAATGTAAGTGCGGGGCTTGAAGGAAAGATCCGCCCTGAGCATTTTAGAGGAGTAGCAACAATTGTCCTTAAGCTCTTTAATATTGTGCAATGCAGTTTTGCTGTATTCGGGCAAAAAGATGCACAGCAGGCATGCGTCATTAAAAAAATGACTGAAGACCTGAACATTAATACAAAAATTATCATTTCCCCAACCGTTCGCGAAAATGACGGGCTGGCAATGAGTTCACGGAATGTTTATCTTACCCCCGGACAAAGGGCTGACGCTGCTTACTTATATAAAGCGCTTGAATATGCCCGCCGGAAAATAATGCTTGAGAATTATAACCGGGATATTGCCTTCCTAAAGGGGCAGATGAGTAAACTTATAAAATCGCGCAAAACTGCAACAAAAATTGATTATATTTCGTTTAACAATAGCAGAACGCTTGAAGAAGTGCAAACGCTTAAAAACCTCAAAAGCGCCAGTATTTTGATAAGTTTAGCGGTTAGATTTGGCAAAGTAAGGTTAATTGATAATATAGTAATTAAGCGTTAATTTTGAGTAATAAGAAAGGATCTTCACCATGGAAAGAATAATGTGCAAATCAAAGCTGCACCGCGCGACGGTAACGCAGGCTGAACTGTTTTACGAAGGAAGCGTAACGATCGATGCTGATCTGCTGGATGCTGCAGATATAGTGCCTTACGAAAAAATTCAGGTTGTCAATATCAACAATGGCTCCCGGTTTGAAAGTTACGCAATCGAAGGCAGAAGAAGAAGCGGAACAATATGCATTAATGGCGCAGCAGCAAGAATGGCAGCAGTTGGTGACGAAATAATTATCATTTCGTATGCAAACTATAATGAAGAAGAATTGAAGTCATTTAAGCCTACGCTTATTATGATGGATAAGGGCAACAAGATTAAGGACATTAAGCATACTAACGAAATAATAGAAGTGTAATGAAAAGACTTATATATTTGCTTCCGATAGTTGCAATTTTTATTTGTTCCGGCAGTTTATTTTCCCAGAAAATGTATAAGGTTCAGTATGAATCACAGGCTGATCTGAAAATTTATGTGGTCTCGTATGAATCGCAGGCTGATTTGAATGTTTATATGGTCAAATATGAATCTCAGGCAAGCAAAGACGGTTTGTGGTACAATGTTGCTTACGAAAGCCAGGCAGATTTTAAGCTCTATTTCGTTGAATACGAATCTCAGGCTGACCTGAAGATCTATTTTGTAGATTACGAGTCACAAGTTGGATGGAAGAACAAGCAGAAAGAGTATCTTTTGAAGTTTAAGAATAATTAATCTACCTGAATTATATCAAATCGATAGTGTTCATCTTTAACATTCCCCTGCTCTTGGATATTTAATAATAATACTATGCCAATAACCGATACCAATTTCAACGAGAAAAACTTGGCCTTCCGTGAGAATGAGCTTGCTGAGCTGATGAAGAAAGTCAAAACCACAGAAGGCACAGATGGTAAAAAGCTCGCAGTGGCAATACTTGCGGCGGGACTTGGAAAGCGGATGAAATCACCCGAAAAACCAAAAGTTATGTTTGAAATTAATGACAGGCCGATGATTGATTATGTTGTTGAGCTTGCTTTTAAGGTCAATGCAGATGAAGTTGTGCCTATAGTTGGACACCACAGAGAACAGGTTATTAATTTTCTGAATAGCAAATTCCCCGGAAAAAATATTAAATACGCGATTCAGGAAGAACAGCTTGGCACCGGACATGCACTCATGCAGACTGAAAGCCTGCTTAAGGATTTTGACGGAGAGATACTGATCTTATCGGGAGACGTTCCCCTTTTAAAATTTGAAACTGTTGAAAAGCTTTTAGATGAGCATTTCCAAAACGGGAATCTAGCGACTTTACTTACAACAGTATTTGAAAATTCTCATGGCTATGGCAGGATAGTTCGCGACGCAGAGAATAACTTCCTTAAGATTGTTGAAGAAAAAGACACAAGTGATGAAGAAAAAAAGATCAAAGAGATAAATCCGGCAATATATTTAGTTAACTCAGGAACATTGTTTGATGCGCTCGGCAAAATTTCCCCTGAAAATAATCAGAAAGAATATTATTTAACCGATATCTTCAACTTCATTCCTAAGGATAGAATAGGCACCGTGGTTACTGATGACGAGCTTGAAGTAACCGGTGTTAATTCAATTGAACAGCTTAAAGAGATGGAAGATTCGATTAATTCACGCATTCCTACTAAGTAACAGCAAAATAAACTTAAAACTTGACCCAGGCAGTCAAACGGAATTCCAGTTTTTTCCCCGAAGACCTTATCGCTATTTCAGTTTCCGGCATAATTGTACTGGCGCAAATATACTGCTTCTGGATGGGTATGATAAAGGATGTCTCACAGATCATCATTCCGGCAGTATCGTCAACAGTATTAACCCTCTTTATTATCTACCGCAGAAGAACTTCATCAAAAACCATAAAATTTATAAGCAGCTATCTGCATATTCCGTTTTATGGAATAATTTTCAGCGCATTCCAGACAATTATACATAAGATAAACCCGAATGACTATGATGCCCTGCTTTTAAGGATTGATCTGAGTGTGTTCGGATTTGACATAACGCGCAGTTTTGAACCATTCATTAGCAAGGGTTTAACTGAAATACTTACACTTTCTTATTTTTCTTATTACGTTCTGCCAAGTCTGACTTTTGTGCTTCTGTATTTCAAAAAAGAAAGCGGCGCATTTACATTTTCAAGGCAGTACTTACTTGCCATATTGATTGCATGGTACAGCGCATTTATTTTTTACATAATTTTGCCGGCGGCGGGACCTGATATTGCTTTCCCGGAACACTATACTGTGCATCTTCAGGGACTCTCACCAATTACAAATACATATTTGAACAATCTCGGGCAGTACTTAAGGGAATCATTTGTCCGCAACACATTTCCCAGTCTGCACTTTTGCATTATACTTATCACAAACTTTTTTGCATATAAGCTGAGAAGAAAATACTTCCTCTTCTGCACTTTGCCTCTTGGAACCATGCTTGCAATAGCAACAGTGTACTTAAGGCAGCATTACCTTATCGATCTTGTTGGCTCTTTACCCCTGGCCGCTCTCAGCATTTACCTCTCAATAAAATTGATCAATTCACGTAACAAAAAAGAGGCCGCTTAAGCCTCCTTTGTTTTAATGTTATATTTTCGCTTTTTTACTTTTGCCTTCTCACTTTATTTCACTATCCCGCCATTTAACTATTTCGCTATCTCGCTATGCATGATGTGTATGCTCTGCCATATCCTGTCCATCGGGGAAATGAAGATTGAGGTCAACATCAATATCCGGATGAATGCTTTTTGCCACGGGACAGTGAAGAGCGACTGCTTCAAGAATTCCTCTTTTATCAAAAGGAATTCCGGCAGGAAACTTTATATCTGCAACAAGCTTTACAACTCTTCTTGGCGAATCTGAGCTCATATGCTTTTCTATTCTGCATGTTGTGCCTTCCATGTTTATGCCGCGGTCCAGCGCCGAAATTCCCATAGTAGTAAGGTAACATGCCGCCAGTGAAGCCGCCAACAGGTCTGTTGGCGAGAAACTTTCTCCTTTGCCTCGATTATCTGCCGGCGCATCTGTTTCAATTGTTACTCCGCTTGATTTATGAATGGCTTTGCAGTGAAGGCCGCCTTCATAAGTTGTATTTATTTCTACCATGATAATTATCTCCGGTTTGTTAGAAGCTCTTATGCAAAATTAACCAATTATTGCATCAAATAATCTGACGATTTTATGGATAATCGAATGAAAAAGGAGCCATTTGGCTCCCTTAAATTGCGTAGTTTGGATTATTTCCTCCCGGCGTTAGTCTGCGGCTCTACTTATCTTCAACACCAAATGTGAGTTTTTGAAAGCAAAGCACTCTAATATTTGATTTTTAATATTTTAATTACTTTGCTGCCAGATTTTTCATCAGTCTTTCTGCTGCAATTTGCGACTGCCGTGCATAATCAATCGCATTGCCTAATGTTTTCAATGTTTCCTGAGGGGAGTGGAAACCCATAGAATTTTCTGCTGCAACAAAATCCCATCTAAGCTGTGCACGGCGATGAAGTTTTCGCGCTTCTTTCAATTGTTCATCTGTTGCACCTGCATCCTTAGCTGTTTTGATTGCAGTGATTGCATCCAGTATAGCATTCTCGGACTTAATCATTGTTTCATAAACCCTGTCCTGAATTGTCTTAACTCTTCCTGCCAGTTCTTCTTCGCTCCACTTATGACAAGTCTGGCAGGCATTGTTGATGTTGCGCAGCGGTGATTTTATCCAGTGATTTGTAACTTTGAGGGAACCAACTCTTTCATACGGCATGTGGCAATCAACGCAGCTTACACCGCTTTTAGCATGTATGCCTGTTGACCATGTTTCAAACTCCGGGTGCTGCATTTTTATCATTGGCGCACCGGATGTTTCGTGATCCCAATCTTTAAAACCGTACTCATCATAATATGCTTCAATGCTGTCAACAGAAAGGCCCTTATCCCACGGGAATGTCAGATATTTTCCATCGCCTTTGAAGTAATACTCAACATGGCATTGCCCGCAAACATAGCTTCTCATCTGCTCGCGCGTGGCTTTTGTAACATCAATTCCTCTTCTCTGCATCGCTTCAATGAATGCCGGACGCTGAACTCTAAGCGCCATTGTCTTGGGGTCATGGCAATCAAGGCAGCCGATGCCCTTATCATAATGCGCGCCCACATCTTTAAACATCGCTTTGTAAAAATTCTCTGTGCCCATTTTTTCAACATCAACAAGTACCTGTGAGCTTTTGCAGCTGATACAGGTATTTGCAGTCTTTTCATTAACGCGCAGAGTGTTTTTCACATCAGTAATAGCCCAGTAATGTCCGCGCTCTTCGCGGTAATCTTTAGAGAATGGATAACCTGCAAACAGTTTTATCAACTGCGGATACTTCTCTAGCTTCTGGTAATTATCCGAGCCCCCGAATTGAGTAGGACCTTCATTTGTTTCAGTTTTTAAAAAGCTGTCATACTCAAACGGGAAATTTTCGCCCCATACTTTAGGGTCGGTTTCTTTATCACCAACAGGTTTGAATACAGATGGATACAAATTTGCTTCCTGCTTCTTTTCGAATATGTTTATCAGCAGCAGCGTAATTCCAACCGTCACCAGTGCAGTTATGAAAAAGATGAAGAAATATTTTTTATTTAACGGGTTAGCCATGATAAAATTTGTTATTTAATATTTGATTTCTTTAGCGTTCAATTCGTAATTCCTAATTGTCATTTCATATGCCCCACGCTTCTATGGCATGATGTGCACTGAATCTTCGTGTTCTCGGTTTCATGAAAAGTAATGCCCGATACTACAGTTGTATGGCAGTAGCGGCAATTTTCTTCAAGTATGTCTCTGTTCCTTTGGTTGACTTGTATGGGTTCATGGAAATCGCCTGATGTAAATGCGTAACTGTGATTCCACCCGTTTAGACCTTTGGTGAACCACTTGCCGGCAAAGTTTTTGGGAGTATGGCAGTCATTACAAGTTGCAACTGAGCGGTGAGAGCCTCTTTGCCAGCCGTTGTACTGGTCATCCATTATATGGCAGTTATCGCATGCTGCGGGGTCATCCTGCAAATATGAATATCCCTTGGCATAATAGAAAGTTGCCCCGCCAATTCCCGCCGCAACTCCGGTAAATATATAAAGTAAAAGGAAAAGTTTTCCCATCTATAGTTTCATCTTTACACAAAATTTCTCATTTTTTTGTCAACTTTCAAGTGAAAATCGTTTTTGAATATCCTTTGAGAAAGTAATTTTGTTTAGTATAGTCTTCGACCTTTGTCAAAAAAAAGGAGCCTGTTGGCTCCTTGGTCTGTATTCCTATTTTTGATTTGTTGCTTTACTTTGTTTCATATCTTTCATTTCGCGCTCCCCTGCCTTACTTAAACACAAAGAAAAACGTCATACGTGCAGCAAGATCTGTTTTGCGCTCTGCAGCTGTATTAGTCTTTTTAGCATATGAGTTCATCCAAACATTCGGCATGAAATGGATATTCTCTATCGGCATGTAATCCAGGCCAACAGTGATGAAGTTTTCTTTGTAGCCCGTGGAGTCATTTTTTGAATCCGGATTGTACATATCATACCTTGCAAACACGTTCAGTACAGGTTTATTTTCCCTGCCCAGCAAGTTACCCCAGATAAATCCGCCAATTCCAAATGGCGCTGCGTCAACTCCTGTTCCTCCGGCATTTTTCTGAGTCTGCTGAAACACCTCAACACCTGCATTGAATTTTTCATAGGTGTAACCAACAAATCCTTTTAGTGTAGTTTTATTCTTCTCACCGTCTGCGGGTTCATAGTCGCCATACACTTCCATTTGCAGGCCTTTTACTGGCTTAGCAAATAATGTTCCGTAGTACTTCTTGTGTTTATTAATTTCAGGTTTCTGCCCGTTTCCGTTGCCTATCATAAATGCAAAGCCATAATTGCCCGCTTTATCAAACTTGCCGCGGGCGGCCACGCCTAAGTCGCTTGCTAGTACAAATCCTCTCATATCTATCAGGGTTTTTTCAACTGCGCGGTAATTCCATGCCTTTTCACTAAGAGCCCATGAAATTGTTGGAGTTGGCACAAGTCCTATAGCAAAGCTTACTTTTTCAAATGCCTTCCATTCAACAAATGCAGTTTTTATGATTAGGCCAAATCTCGTGCTGGTGATTATTTTGTCGTTGCCTTCAAGCAGTATCTGCGAGCTGAACTTGTCATTAAAAACATAATCATACCCAAGGTATGCCCTTCGCATTTCAAATCCCTGGAATGATTTGCTATAAGGGGAGTACTGCGTTGAACTACCGGTAGAATCACCCGAAACTTTAAAAAAGTAATCCCCGAAAACATATCCCCAAAGCTTTCCGCCTTTATCCTGAGAATGAACGCTGTCAGCACTCAAACTTATGATACTTAGAAACAGCAAAACTGATAACAATTCTTTTTTCATATTACTGTATAAATTAATTTATAAGTTATTGTTAAATTCTTAATTATTTATATAAAATTATCGTTAAGAAATTAAGTTAATGTAAACAAATTATTAAGTTTCCATTAAGAAAAAACCCCCGAATCATTCCAAAATGGGATGAAACGGGGGCTTTATTTCATTGAAGCATAATCTTTAATATTAACCGAACATTATTCACAGAATCTTAACACTACTTATTAAGATTGTATGAAGAAGTTAGTTCCGCAGATTTATGCAGCATTGCATGAACGCGGCAGTACTTTTCCTCGGAAAGTTTTATTGCACGCTCAATGACTTCCGGCTCAAGCTCCCTGCCAATGAAGTTATATGTTAAGTGTATCCTGGTGTAAACTTTTGGATGTTCAGGTGCTTCTTCGGCAGTAATATCTATCCAGAATTTATCGATCTTCTTTCTTGATTTGCCGACTATCAGCGCGCAATCCATCATAGTGCATCCGGCAAGTGCCTGCAAAAGCAGCTGTGCAGGTGATGCCGCACTGGCATTCTCACCGGAATCCATTAAAACCGTTAATCCATTCTCAGTTGTACCTTTTAGCTTGAAGCCTTCAATCCACTCAACACTGGCTGTTTTTGTCATTTATCAAAAAGTATTCTTAATTATAGTTCTTTGATTTTGCAAACTTCTCAAGCTCTTCGCGAAACTTTGGATGCGAAATGCCTATAAGCGCACTTACTCTTTCCCTCACATTCATTCCATGAAGGTCAACGGCGCCGTACTCGGTAACAACCCAGTGTACATCACCGCGTGAAGTAGTGACTCCTGCCCCCTCTTCAAGATGCGGAACGATCCTTGAAAGTGTGCCTTTCTTTGCAGTTGATTGCAGCGCAATTATCGGTTTACCGCCTTTTGAACGTGAAGCGCCCCTGATAAAATCAACCTGCCCGCCAAATCCGCTGTAGAAATTGTAGCCTATTGAGTCAGAGCAAACCTGCCCTGTCATATCAACCTGCAGACATGAGTTTATTGCCACCATCTTATCATTTCTTGCAATTACGAAAGGATCATTTACAAAATCTGTTGTTCTCATTTCAACAAAAGGATTATTGTGAATATACTCGAAAAGCGTATGCGAGCCAAGCACAAAAGAAGTTACCATCTTTCCTCGAAGAAGTGTTTTCTTATCGCAGTTAATTACTCCGCTTTCTATAAGCGGTATTACACCGTCTGAAAACATCTCTGTATGGATACCAAGATCTTTCCTGTCGCCAAGGAGTCCAAGCACTGCATCGGGAATCGCGCCGATACCCATTTGAAGTGTTGAACCGTCTTCAATAAGATCTGCGATATTCTGTCCGATTTTCTGAAAAATTTTCAGCTCTTCCGGGTCTTTTTCTGCATGCATTCCGGGGAGCTCCTGCAAATCCTGTTCATACTCAAAGGCATAATCAATATCACTAATGTTGATGAAGCTGTCTCCGTGTACCCTTGGCATTTTGGGATTTACCTGTGCGATTACAAGCCTTGCAACATGTACAGCAGCCTTTGTGCAGTCAACAGCAACACCCATGCTGCAGAATC
Source organism: Ignavibacteria bacterium (assembly GCA_030835005.1). Taxonomy (GTDB): domain Bacteria; phylum Bacteroidota; class Ignavibacteria; order Tepidaquicellales; family OLB5; genus OLB5. Next base: position 22,248 of record JAUQWT010000085.1, read on the forward strand.
CATGCATATCCGGAGGTGACACCTGAATAAGCACTACATCAACCAAATGTTTCGTATCATGATTTATAAGTTTCGGTATTTCTGAAAGGAATATCGGCATAAAATCTGCTTTGCCTGCATTAACAACCTTACGTGTATTGGCTCCAAGAAAAAATCCATTATGCCTGAAATGGCCTTCCATTTCAGGTTTCATATACGGCGCTTCGCCAAATACCATTAAGTGGCAGATTTCAACATCTTTTAATTCGGGAGCTCTTTCTGACATTGCTTCCACAAGCCTTTGCGGATATGCACAGCCTGACTGAATATAAACCCTGTCTCCTGATTTTATTGCTTTTACAGATTCTTCGGGTGTAACAAATTTATTGGAATATTTTTGTCTGATTCTATTCGATTTTTCTTTAATTTGAGTTAACACAGCTCTTTTCTCCTGTCAATCTTGGTTAGTTGTATTATGTTTAATTCATTCTGATGAATATAAATCTTTTTCAAAATCTATTTCTTTTCTCTTTCGTCAAAGAAGTCTCCCAGTTTAAATCTTGCATTTATGAATGCCGTTATAACTCCAAACTTCCCGGATTGAGTTTTAGAAAGCCTTATGGACGGGCCGAATGCAAATGCGTTAAGCGCAAAGCCTTCTCCTATATTGGATACCATTATTTCAACAAGAAGCTGGAAATTTCTTATTTTTTTCAACGTAGCGTTTACCCTGAAATCAAATACTGCTCCGGCAAGGCGGCTTTCGCGTGTCATCATTCCAATATGCGTTTCATTTGCATAATATGCAATATAAACCTGTGATCGGGTTGAGCCAAACATCCTGAACGGGTAACGGAACTCTGCATTAAGATATGTTCCTTTAAGCACATTGTTAGGCATTGGTTTTGTACTGTCGCCGTTCTCGTAAAACGTATACATCGGCCCGTTAGTGTTATTCATATTCCCGGCCAGCTTTACATCACTAAGTACACCAACTTCCAGAAAATTGCCAAGCGGGATCACATAGCTTAACTCGATCGCTCTTATAGGTGAATATATATTATTATACTGCTTCCACGGATAGTTATCTCCTGCTGCCGGATCTATGGCGTGTGTATTCAGGTTATCTATACTGGTATTATAGCTTACACTCACTCCTATAATATTCATTCCAACACTAACAAGATCACTTTCAAACGGTGCGCTGTATTTGTTCCCAATGCCAAATGTAAAACCTATCGATCGTTTGAGCGGTATGCCCAGCTTTTCGCCTCCGAATAACTGAAAGTACGGATTGATATAAGCAGTTGTGCTTCTGATCGTACGCTCTCTTTTAGGAGGCGCAATAAACTCTTTAATTTTTATCTGCCGTATGACATCTAAGAACACACTGGCGTAATCAAGCCTTTTGGCGTTCATGTTCTCTTTATTGGTACCGGTCCAGCTGATCAGGCCATCCTGTACACGCTTAGAAAGCTGGCTCCATGCATATCTTTGTGCGCTTGGATCGCTTTCATCACCCAGCACTACGTACTGGTTTTGAGAGTTTCCATCCATAACATTGATAACTATAGTATAACTCTCAAGCTTGGGATCGATCCCCATATCATCCTGTGCCATAATAAATACGCTGTCATCATCTGCGCGCGCCATTATTTTGAAATACTTCCAGGAACGCGGATTGCCTTCATCTTCTTGTTGAGCGTAAACGCTTATTAATTCGAAAGAACTAACAAATATTGCAAGAGCTATTAATTTTATCAGGGTTTTCATATTCCTATTTATTGTAATTAATTTAAAATACTTTAACTTAATTACACTACAAAATTAGTCTTAATCGTCATATTATACTATGATTTGACTCATTAACATTAATGACCTGCATCATTCTGATTTCTTATGTTCTTTAAAGTAAAAGAGCAAGAATCTTAGGACTTCCTGGAGCGTAACCATTCCACTAAAATACACCGTTAATACGTGAGCAGTAAGTGTTAATTGAATGAATCTCATGTAACATAATCAATTACATTAAAATAGCTGAAATATCAGCTATTTGCAGAGGCCGGTAATGTTTCAAAACGATGAGTTTTCAGGTGAATATAATGTTTGCCCCGGCAGACGTTTCGTAGAATTCACCCACCGTAATCACATCATCAACTTCTGCGCAAAAGTCCTCTTTCTTCAAATGGAACATATCTACCGAAGCTTTGCATGCATATATATTGCAGCCGGCGTCATGTATCATCTGGATAAACTCCCGTACAGGCGGAATATCGATCTTTTCCATTTCCTTTTCCATCATATGGGTTGCAAGTGCACTCATTCCCGGCAATGAACCAAGCAATGTCGGCATATGCATTGCAGGGTTGCCCACGGTTGCAACTTTGAGGTGATCCATCTTCTTATTAATAATTGCCTCCATACCAAAAAAGGTAAAGAACAAATTTGCTTCAATCCCTTCCATTCTGGCACCATTGGCCATTATGAGTCCGGGATACACTCCTTCGAGTGAGCCTTTGGAAATAATTATTGATACTTTTTTCACAGGCTCGTAATTGTTTTCTTCTAACATTTTCCTTATTGTTAAATTATTCTTACTCTAATTTGTTCATTGTTGGTTGTTTACTGCACACTGTTCATTGCTCATTGAAAATTGCTAATTCATTAAATACATCCTTTCGGCTTGGGCAGCCCTGCGATCTTTGCTGCTTTTTTTGCCGGCCCTTTTGGGAAAAGAGCATAAAGCATTTTAGTATCTACTCCGCTTTCCTTAGTGAGCTTTCTGATTGAAGGCGAGTCCCCGGTTTCAGAAAACACTTTGCGCATAAAGTTTATCACTTTCCAGTGATCTTCCGTTAATTTCTCGATACCTTCTTCTTTTGCGATCTCGGCGGCGATCTCTTCATTCCAGTCTTTAAGATCAACCAGATTCCCGTCTGCATCAACCTGCATTGATTTCCCGAGTATTTCCTTTACTCCTGCTGCAATAGACATTTTATGTTATCCTTTCAATAAAAATTAATTTATAATTGGTTTCAAAATCGTATCAATATCTTTTCCCATTAACGACATCTCCGATCCAACAGGAAGTTCCTTGCCCCTGATAAGAAAATTCCAGTAAGCCCATCTGAACAAAAGTTTGCCAATGTGATTCATACGGGTTTCTTTTAAAAGCGAAAATGGCCCGACAAATGGCAGGGGAAATGATCCTGTAACCGGCTCAACTTCGTAATTAAAATCAATTAGGAATGCCTTTCCGTGGCCGGATTCTATAAAACAGTTTGCATGCCCGTCATATTTAGCTTCAAGCGGTTCGCCATTTATGAAATGCATGATATTTTCTGCCAGAATTTCAGATTCAAAATGAGCAACCGAGCCCGCCTTGCTTGCCGGTATGTTTGCAGCATCACCTATTACAAAAATATTTTCATGGTTTGCTGAGCGCAGTGTGAATTTATCTGTAGGTACGAAGTTAAGCTCATCTCCAAGTCCGCTTCTGCCAATATAATCGGCGCCTTTATTTGTTGGTATAGTTACCAGCAGGTCAAAATCAACTTCTCTTTCATCCCACGAGACGATCTGCCTTTTTTCATTATCAATCCGTCCTGTATTGAAATCTGGAACCAGCTCAATGCCTTTATCTTCAAGAAAGTGGCCAAGCACTTCTGCGCAGTTATGTTTTGTAAATGCTTCCGAGAGCGGAGTGACATATTTTATCGACGTCTTTTCTCGGATTCCCCTATCTTCAAAAAATGAATCAGCCAGGAAGGCAAACTCAAGAGGTGCTACCGGGCATTTTATGGGCATTTCGGTAATGTTGATAACAAGCTTCCCGCCCTCCCATGTGCTGAATTTTTCGGAAAGCGCTTTTGCTCCTTCGAAAGTATAAAAATCAAATATATCCTTGTGCCAAAGCTTACCCAATAATCCTTCCGTCTCTTCCGGTGCTATCTTTGAACCTGTTGCAATTAAGAGTACGTCATAGTCAAGTATCTCGCCGCTTTCCAGCTGTACTTTATTAAAATCAGGAAGCACTTTCCATATTTCGGAAAACAATACTTGAGTATTATGAGGGAAGAATTCGCACTTGGGTTTTACAACATCTGAGGCTTTATAAATCCCAAAAGGCAAGAACAAAAAACCCGGTTGGTAGTAGTGTGTCTTATCATTATCAACTATAGTTATTCTCCATTGATTCTTATCAAGCAGTTTATTTAACTTGTTAAGCATCATCGTACCGCCTGTTCCTGCTCCAAGAATAACCAGATTTCTCATTTCACAGCTTGTTTGTTTTTACTCTTACACAAAATTAACCTCTAGTTTCATGTTGCCAAATGATATTAGTCATTAACTCAGATGATTGTAGTCATACATTAATATCTTGTTTTACATATATTTAAGTACATAAAAAGGCCATACTGTTAAGTATGGCCTATATTATCGTTAGTCATATTTTAGGTATCGCAATTCTGTCTATTGGCTTTTCCTTTCTAACGTGAGAAAAGCAAATGATTTATACCAAGTTTCTGATTATTTATCTGCCGGAATGACGATTTTCCTATTTGCTGCAGCCCTTTTTTCGCAATCCGGTTCTATGTTCTTTGGTGTTATGATGCACTGTTTAACAGAACGATCTTTGTAACCGGAAAATATTTTGTTTTTTGACCGCGCTTACATCTGGGAGTTAAACTCCCCGGCATAACCGGCTGAACAACTTCCTGATAGAGACCCATTGAATGCTTTACTTGAAGAATCCCCATCACCCACAAAGTTAATATACTACATAAAGGGTATCCTATGACGGCTATCAAATGATTAAATGATTTTTATCTATGGAAATTCCGGTGTCGCTTAATCTCCTGTAAATAAACGACTGGCTAGAGAAACGGGAAGACCTTCTTTGAGAATTTTTTCTGATGCACTCTTAATATCATAATCCAGCCTTATCAGCATGTACTTAAACTCGTTTGTATCAAACAATCCGAATGCAAGCCTTCGATTGTTATCTCTTGGCTGCCCTACGCTGCCAACATTTATTATATACCTGTGCCCGGGATTAAGTTTTCCTTCCGAGATCAATTTTACTCCGCCCGTTGAACTTTCAAAAATCAGCGGCTGGTGAGAGTGTCCAATGAAACAAACTTTTTCGTCAAATGCCGTGAAGTTCTCTGCGGCAGCCTCTTCCGTGCGAACATATTTATATGCTCGCGGATTGAACGGTGAGGCATGAACAAACAGCAAGCTGTTTTCTGAGTGTGAATATTTCAGCGTCTTAAAATATTCTATGTAAGCAGGATCGATCACATCCCGTGTGTGGATTGATGATATCTTCGCATTTTCAGAAAATCCGTTTGATAGAGCGTGATTGAATTGCGCTTCATCGTGATTGCCGAGTATAACAACGTCACACTGGTCTTTAATAAGCTTAATTACCTCATTGGGTTCGGCGCAGTAATCAACCAAATCACCCAGGCAGATAACTCTATCAATTTTTAATCTGTCGATCTCCCTCAGGCATGCACTCAATGCCTCAGTGTTAGCGTGAATATCGGATATTATTGCGTATTTCAAATTATACTGGATAAAAAATCATCTAATCAAGAAGTATGTTGCCACGACCCAAAGGTCGCGGCAATTCATTTATATACAATTTTTCGTTATTTGTTATTTACTATTTGATATTTATCTAAGATTTTCTTCCAGCGCCGTTGATACATCCGTCTTCTCATCCCTGTACTTAATAATTATCGGAGTATAAATAGATAAATTATTTCGAATACCAAATTCATTTTTCAATGACCGTGTTCCTGCCACAACAACTGCTCCTTCGGGAATTACAAGCGGCGTATCATTTGTTTTTTTGTAGATGAGACCCCTAACTGTATCGTAAACAGGAGTTGACCCTGTAATAACGCATCCGGCACCAATGACTGCCCTGCGCTCAACAATAGTGCCTTCATAAATTCCGCAATTGCCGCCTATCATTACTTCATCTTCAATAATTACGGGCACAGAGTTTATCGGTTCAAGCACACCGCCAATCTGCGCCGCTGCAGAAAGATGTATCTTTTTCCCCAGCTGTGCGCATGAGCCCACTAACGCATGTGAATCAATCAGCGAATTATCATCAACATAAGCGCCAATGTTTATATACATAGGAGGCATGCATATCACTCCCTTGCCGATATATGCCCCTGAACGGATAGTTGAACCGCCGGGCACAATTCTTACTCCGTCTTTTATTTTAACCGGCTTTAAGGGCAGTGTATTTTTATCATAATAGCGGAAGCTGTTATCAATTGACATTTCCTTCAGCTTGCCCAGCCTGAACCCCAGCAGAATTCCCATCTTAACCCAGCGGTTTGCCTGCCATCCTGCGGAAGACTTTTCGGCAGAACGTACCTTTCCTTTGTTTAAGAGTTTCACCATTTCTTTAAATGACTCAAGCGCCTTTTTCTTTTCAGCAGGGTTTAAACTTGCTGAGGTGTAATACTTTTCTATATCTTTATCTAAGCTCATTATAAAGTTCTAATTAATTGAATTAGGTAAATGATATCAACTCCCCCCTCTCCCTATAGAAGAGGGTCTGGGGGTGAGGTTAAATATCTTAGTAAATTACTCGATTTTTATCGTTAATTCAATTGAAACAAAATGTTACAATTTTCTGTTAGAATTACGTTGATTGTTTGGTTACTAAGCAGTAATTTTATACAGTAAATCTTCAAAAAGGAGCTAAAACAAATGTCTGACAAAATATCGAGGCGGGATTTCATTAAAAGATCGGCAATAGGTGTGGTTGTTGGCTCAACAGTGCTTTCGTCGCTGAACCTTGAGGCTTATGCAAAATCCCCTGCAAAAAAGGGAATTGCAAAGAAAACAGGGGATGACCTGGTTGTTAAGCTTTCCGAAAACGCAGAGCTGACCAAAACTGGCGGCACGGTAAAAGTTAATGATGAACTAATGCTTGTCCGCACTTCAGAGACCGAGTTCCTGGCAGTAAGAACAGTTTGCACTCATAAGGGCTGTGATGTTGAACTGCAGGGAGATAAGTTTGTCTGTCCGTGCCATGGCTCGGAATACACAATTACCGGCAAAGTGACCGAGGGCCCCTCTACAACAAATCTCAAAACTTTCGAAACGGTGTTTGATTCCGATAAGGGGACTGTTACCATAAAGAATGCAGGAATAATAGAAAAAAATTAAGAAACTCAGCAAACTTCAAAAGTCATTTGCAAAATAGTTACAATAATTGAAGAACAAGGGGGCATGCCCCCTTGTTCTTTATATTGTATCACAATACCAATTACTTTCTTCCCCCCGATAAAATACTCTTCACAACATAACCTGCCATCTGGGGATTTTCTTTAAAGCGCCTTGTTGAATACTGGTACCAGTGCGAACCAAACGGTATATAGACCCTTATTCTGTGCCCGTCCCTTAATATCTTATCGCGCATAATTTCTCTAACTCCCAGCAGCATCTGGAATTCATACCGGTCTTTTGTTTTCTTTAGCTCTTCTATTAACCTGTATGCACCCTCTACAAGAAACTCGTCGTGAGTAGCAATCCCAACATAGCTGTTGTTTTCAAACATCAGCCTTAATACTTTCAGGAAATTATCACGCACTTCCTGCTTGTCCTTAAATGCTATTTCAGCGGGCTCAATATATATACCCTTACACAAACGAAAGTTTGTTCCTGTTTTAATAAGTTCTACTGCATCATAATATGTGCGCTTTAAATATGCCTGGAGTACAATTCCTGTTTTGCTGTATTTGCTGTTTGCTTCCTTAAAGATTCTTATTGTCTCATCTGTGCATGTAGAGTCTTCCATATCAATCCTGACAAAAATATCAAATGCCTTTGCCACGGTTAATATCTCGCTTACTGTTTCAAGGCAAAAGTCATGGTCAATCTTTAAGCCAAGAGAGGTAAGCTTTATCGATTGATTCGCATCCAGTTTATTCTTATCAATTGCCTCCAGCACTCTAAGGCAGTCATCTTTTGCCCTTCTGGCATCATCTTTACTGAAAACGTCTTCGCCGAGCACATCAATTGTGCCCATAATGCCTTTATCGTTCAGCTTCTTTGCGGTAACAACGGCATCTTCCAGTTTATCTCCGGCGATATATTTATTTGCGAATTTTCTTACGATCGATCTTGGTACAAGCGGCAGGGTTCCAACTATGATTTTGTTTAATATTCCCATAAATATATTAGTATTTGGTAATTGAAAATATGTAATGCGCTTCTAAAAAAAAGGAATGCTCAAACTGCATTCCTTTAACTCTATAATTCATCCAGATTTTTCCTGCCAGAATACCCTTCGGGAATTGTATGCCAGAATTTTATTTCGCCTTCTCCGTGATGCCAGCACAGGTAAACTTCTTCACCGCTTTTGCGCAGGTGCGGAAAATCTATCAGTCCTCTATCTATCCCCTTAATCAAAACACCTTCTGCAGAAATGCTTCGCACTATATCAACAAGCCTCTCCATTTCTTCAGGGAATGCGCCTTTGCCGTTTGGCCCCGAGCCCCCAAAGTACTGGTGGTTATAAACGTCGTAGCCTTTTGAGTCAAGCTTTTTCTTCAGCCCTATCATCTCTTCTATAAGCGGTTTAATTTCATCCAAAAGAGTGTTCGCTTCTTCAACACTGAAATGCCGGCTGTGAAGTGTATTCATTTAACCACAATATTTACAAGCTTGTTCTTTACAACTATTTCCTTAACGATCTGTTTACCCTCAAGGTAAGTTTTTACTTTCTCGTCACTTTTTACAAGTTCTTTCAGTTTTTCTTCGTCTGTATCGTTTTCCACTTCAACTCTTGCTCTTACTTTCCCGTTAACCTGCCCAACAACCGTCACAACGCTGCGCTGCACTTTCGCGGGGTCATACACCGGCCATGAAGCAGTTGATATCGTTTCTGTGTTGCCCAGCTTCTGCCAAAGCTCTTCGGCAATATGCGGCGCAAGAGGAGCAAGCAGTTTCACCAATGCAATTACAAGATCTTTCGGAATAACTTCAAGCTTTGAGATCTCATTTACATATATCATTAACTCACTGATGCATGTGTTGAACTTCATATCCATATCTTCAATATCATCGGTAACTTTCTTAACTGTACGGTTCATCAGGCGTTCGGTTTCACCTTCAGGCTTAACATCTTTTATTGCCTTATGGATATTGCCTTCTTCATCAATTATCAGTCTCCATACTTTGTTAAGAAATCTGTAAACGCCTTCAATACCTTTGGTTGACCAAGGTTTGGTTGCGCTTAGGGGACCGAGGAACATTTCAAAAAGCCTCAGAGAATCTGCGCCATAATCTGCGATAACCTCATCGGGACTTACAACATTGCCGCGGGATTTACTCATCTTGTTTGAATCTTCGCCAAGTATCATCCCCTGGTGATACAACCTGACAAACGGTTCACGTGTTGATACATATCCCAGATCAAACAGCACTTTATGCCAGAACCTTGCATAAAGCAGATGCAGTACTGCATGTTCTGCACCTCCAAGATACAAATTCACAGGCATCCAGTATTTTTCTTTTTCTTTGCTTACTATTTCTTTATCATTATTCGGGTCTAGGAATCTTAAGTAATACCAGCACGAGCCGGCCCATTGAGGCATAGTATTGGTTTCGCGCTTTGCAGGTTTACCCGTTTCTTTATCAATAGTGTTTACCCATTCAGAAATTCCGGCAAGCGGCGATTCACCCGTTCCGATCGATTTATAATTATCAACCTCCGGAAGCATAACAGGCAGGTCCTCTTCAGGAACAAGCTTTGCTGTTCCGTCTTCAAGGTAGATTATCGGGAACGGCTCTCCCCAGAATCTCTGGCGCGAAAAAAGCCAGTCGCGAAGTTTATACTGAACCGTAGATTTCCCGAGTCCTTTAGATTCCAGCCAATCAATAACCTTCTTCTTTGCTTTTTCTGTCTTCAATCCTGTGATGAAACCTGAATTGACAGCAATGCCTTCTTCGGCAAAAGCTTCTTTCTGAATGTCACCTTCTCCGCTTAAAGGCCTTACAACTTCAACAATTGGCAAATGAAATTTTGTCGCAAATTCCCAGTCGCGTTCATCATGCCCCGGTACTGCCATGATAGCTCCCGTGCCGTAACCTGTCAGCACATAATCACTGATCCAGATCGGTATCTCCTCGTTGTTGACGGGATTAACCGCATACGCGCCGGTGAATACACCTGTTTTATCTTTATCAAGTGATTGGCGCTCAAGATCAGATTTATGTGCTGCATTATCTTTATAAATATCAACAGCGGTTTTGTTATCAGCCTGAGTGATAAGTTCAACATACGGATGTTCCGGAGCAAGCACCATATAAGTTGCTCCCCAAAGCGTATCCGGGCGTGTTGTAAAAACTTCGAGAGTCTCCGGCCTGTTTTTAATTTGGAACGTTACCTTCGCGCCTTCAGATTTTCCTATCCAGTTGCGCTGCATTTCTTTTGTACTCTCTGGCCAGTCAAGCATATCAAGATCAATAAGTAAACGCTCTGCGTATTCCGTTATCTTCAGCATCCATTGTTTCATCGGACGGCGGACAACTGTAAATCCTTTTTCGGTCTGTTCCGGTACTTCTTCGTTTGCTAGCACAGTGCCAAGCTCGGGGCACCAGTTCACGGCAACCTCTGCCTGGTAAGCCAGTCCTTTTCTGTAGAGCTGCATGAATATCCACTGAGTCCATTTATAATACTTAGGGTCAAATGTTGTAACTTCTCTGTCCCAATCGATCGAGAGGCCGATCAATTTAAGCTGCCGCTTGAAATTATCAATGCTTTTTTGAGTTGTTATGCGCGGGTGAATTCCGGTCTTGATCGCGTACTGCTCTGCCGGAAGTCCAAATGAATCCCAGCCCATCGGGTGAAGCACATTAAACCCCTTCATTCTCTTATATCTTGCAATAATATCGGTTGCAGTATATCCTTCAGGGTGGCCAACATGCAGGCCGTCGCTTGAAGGGTAAGGGAAAAAGTCCAGTACATAGTATTTAGGCTTTAAACTATCTTCTTTTGCGGCAAAAGTTTTGTTTTCTTCCCAATATTTCTGCCATTTCTGCTCTATTTCAGTGAAATTATACTTCATATTTACAAAATTACAAACTTGTTAAGTAATAATCAGTGTTATTATTGCGGGATTTATTAACTTTAAGCTTGTATGACAGTATTTAACAGCATTGTTGACAGTCCATATGCAATACTACACAGTCTCTGAATTGAATTTTATTTAAGCATTCCTATACGTAAATTCGTAATCATGAAAAAAAACGTGATAAATAGTAAGTTATAAATAACCCTGATAAAATAAAATAATGGCTCATCCGTTAAAAGATATAAAGCTTATCGTAATTGATATTGATGGTACTCTGGTAGATTCTGAAGGTAATGTTGGCGAAAAGACGCTGCGGCTTGCCAAAGAATTGAAAAAACAGAATATCCTTTGCACACTTTCTTCGGCTAGATCATTTCATTTCTCCTCACATATTGCCGACGATATGGAGATCGATATTCCGTTTGTTACTCTTGATGGTGCCCTTATAAAGAACCGAAACGGTCAAACTGTATTCAAAGGAGTCATAAAGAATACTGTTATTAACAAAGCAATAAAACTTGCCGAGAATAATTATGGCAAGATTACTATGTGCGACGAGTTTAATTTATTTGTTACGCCAAGAAATGCTGTTGTTAAAGAATTCACAAGGCTAAGTACTCCCGTTAAGGAAGTCCGGGACTTCTCTTCTGTTAAAGATATTCTGGAGATACTTATATATTGCGAAGATAAAGTAAGCGTGAAAGCGATTAAGCATAATTTCAGTTTCTTTGATAATTATGGAATTTCAATGAGTGTTACTAAATCACCCACACATGAATATTACCTGCTTACAATTAAAAGAAAAGGAAGTAATAAGCTTGAAAGCGTTAAGAGACTGGTAAAGCATCTTGGACTGAGCAAAAAGAATGTTGCTGTTATTGGAGACTGGCATAATGATATGCCCCTATTTGATTACGGCGCATATAATATCGCAGTACAGAATGCGATTCCCGAACTGAAGCGCAAAGCAGATTACGTAACTAAATCAACTAATAACGAAGACGCCGTTGGCGAAGTCCTTGAGATAGTCCATAATTACCGTTTGAACGGTTCGGGCTGATATTATTTTTAGAGATCTATTATTGAATTCATTTCTTATCCATTTTAAATTATCCTGCCTTTTAATAATTGAGGAAACCTGAAATAATCGGAATACTTGGCGGCGGACAACTTGCAAGAATGTCGGCCTTTGCCGCAAAGCGCATGGGTTTTGGCGTTGCAGTGGTTGAAAAGAAAAGACACTCGCCTGCCGGACAGATAGCCGAACATGAACTCAAAGGATGGGTAAGCAGCTCTCAGCTTTTGAAAAAACTTTCGGCTATTAGCAGTGTTGTAACACTTGAAAATGAATTCGTTGATTATCGCCGC
>JAUQWT010000086.1 GCA_030835005.1 Ignavibacteria bacterium
TGTCGCGAATAAGCTGATCGGTCTTGTGCCATCTTTCAAAAACTGAAATGTCCTGTGCTGCCGGGAATATCTGAACAGCTGTCAAAATAAGTATTGCTGAAATTGAATATTTCATTTTTCTATCTATTGAATTCGTAATTCCTGATTCTTAATTTTTGATTACTACTCCACCGTTCCAGCTGCGATCTCTTCACCGATAGTCCCGATATCTTTTTCGCTCAGCTTGCGCTTTGCTTCTGCTTTAACGCGCAGTTTTTTGTATGCAAGCAGTGCGCTTCCTGCCAATATTGTACCGCTGAGCACAAATACAAAATTAATGCTTGTAACCGATGCAATGTATCCGCTTGAAACCGGGCCTATAAGATTTCCGAGCATTGTGAAGCTTGAGGCAATTCCCATTATGCCGCCCTTGCGGTGATTTGGAATGCACTTATTTATGAATGAAAAAAGCGACGGCATAACTCCGCCCATGCATAAACCAACAACTGCCCTGATGGGCACGAGCTCCCAAACTCCCGTAACTACAATATGGAGCGCGTATCCTGCGCCTGCTCCAATGAGTGCAAATACAATATTTTTCCTTACTTCCCGTTTATCATTTAGCCTGCCCCAAAATGATGATGAAATTACCTGAAAAAGACCCAGCACTCCGAATACTGAACCTGTTATAGTTGCAAGATAAGCTGTTGTGCCTATCTTCTGCTCAATGAACAGGGCAAAAAGCGGCTGGATCATGGATATAGATGCGGCGGAGATAATGAGCATCAGCATTGCATATTTAAGCGGCGTATTTTTTGAAACGAACCTGTAATTATCAAAAACATTTGCAGGAGTTTTCTCGTTTCGGTTTATTTCTTTAACAAACAAAAGAACAAGTACTCCGCTGACAAGGCAAATCACCGACGTTATGAAAAATACATTCCTGTAGCCGAAAGCGTCTGCAAGTAATCCTCCCACGAAAGGCCCGAGCAGGTTTCCGGCAGCCGTAGAGCTTGCAAGGAAACCGATTGCGTAACCCGATCTCTCTTTGGGTGTGTTTGAAGAAACCAGCGCAAGTGATGCGGCTATGAATCCGCTGAGTGCGCCCTGTACCATGCGGAATAGAAAAAGCTGGTACACGTCCTGCGATAGCCCGATAAGGAACTGTGAAACTGCCAGCCCGAATATTGCGCGAAGTACCATTTTTTTCTTGCCAACTTTATCGCCCAGCCAACCCCACACTGGTGTTGCAAAAAAAGCAGTGATAAATACGCCGGATACGACAAGTCCGCTCCACCTCTTGAGCTCCGTAATATCCGTTACGCCAAGATCTTTAATATACAGGGGTAAGAAGGGGATAACCATGCTCATGCCTATCATCGCTATTAATTGAGCACCCCAAATTATGTATAAATTTTTACGCCAGCTTACGTTCAAATATTATCCAGTCATAAATTAACATCAACAATACAAAAATAACGAATCTGCTGATTTTAATAAATGTTTAAATTTTGCATACTTTTTAATTTACATTAATCTAAATTTGTAGTAACAGAAAAGTAAATCACTGTAATTTGTCGGATAAGAGAAAATTCTTTATATACATTGTCATTTTTTTCGTGGCTTATTGTTTTTTCTTAAGCTGGAGCTTCCTGTTCCAGAATGTAGATGATGCTTATATCTCATACCGTTACGGCAAAAACATGATGGATGGCAAGGGTCTTATTTATAACCAGGGGGAATATGTAGAGGGCTATACGAATTTCCTGTGGACAGTCATAACTTCACCTTTTACAAAGATTAGATCTGTTGATGTTTCAATATTCTCGGCAGGTTTAGGGCTCATCATATCTATAATAAACATAATTATGATGGCTCTTATCAGCAGGCAATTTAACGGCAAGCTAAACGCATATGCCAAATATCTGATACTTCTGCCTCCGCTTTTTTTGGCGCTTGATGATTCAATTGCATTCTGGGCTATAGGCGGCATGGAATTTCCCATGTACACTTTTTTTATTTTGGGGATAATTTATAATTATTTCAGGATCAACGAAGAGAAGGAGCACCTTTATTACCTCGTTATTTTCCAGATGCTTTGCACATTGACCCGCCCCGAAGGCAATATGATATTTGCTTTAACGGTATTCCATATGCTAATCTTCAGGAAGAATATCAGCGGTTTCAGAAAGGTTATGATTACTCTTGTTGGAGCATATGCTCTGTTTTGCCTGGCATATTACGGTTTCAAGTTCTTTTATTACGGGCAGATAATTCCAAACACTTTTTACGCAAAAGGTGTTACAGACCTGAAAATGAATATCGTACTTGGTGCAAAGTATCTGGCGCTTTGCCTTGGCACAAGGCTCTACGTTTTTGTGTTTATATTCTTCATACCATTCAGAAAAGCGCTTAAGGATCCCAAGCAGTCATTCCTTATCATATTCTCGGCAATTTACATTACTTACCTGGTAGCTGTAGGAGGCGACTGGATGATTGCTAACAGGTTTTTTGTGCCTATCCTACCTATGCTTTATATACTTAGTGTGCTTGGATTCATCAATGCAATAATTAAGATCAGAGATTATTACAGGAGCGATACTAAAGCTCTTAAGATCGCAAACATACTATCGGTAATTCTTTCCGTACAGATATTTGTCATCACACTGAGTTTTCTTGAATACAAGCAGCTTATTATTAAGGATAACAATGCACGTTATGAAATGCAATGGTCAATGTTCGGCAAGTGGCTTAAGATGAACTCAGACCCGGCTACAGTAATTGCAGTTGGTCCTGCAGGCAAGATACCTTATTATTCAGAATTGTACACAATTGATATGTGGGGTTTGAATAACTCTCACATAGCGCAAACTGATTCGAAAAGACTGCAGGCGGGACACAAGAAATTTGATATTGATTACGTGCTATCTTTGAATCCTGATTATATAATCGGGTATGCGGGATTTACAGATGAAGATATGGTCCCAAGATATGAAAAATTCAATGCCCCGGAGAAAGAATATGAATGCTATGATGTTGTGTTCAGGCTTAAGAAAGAATTCAGAAAAAGTGTAATACAGCCCTGATGCAGAAAGCTCACATAAAAAAAGCAATGATACTTGCAGCCGGATTCGGGACAAGGCTAAGACCACTCACCGATAATATTCCAAAAGCGCTTATTGAGTATAAAGGCGAACCGATGATCAGGCGGGTAATCAAAAAACTGGTATCAGGCGGCATC
>JAUQWT010000087.1 GCA_030835005.1 Ignavibacteria bacterium
AGTTGACTTTGTTTCATAATCATAGCAAGCAATAATTGTTTTCCCTTCAGCCACAATTTCCTCTGATTCAACTGTTTCTTTCACAATTGCCCAACTCAGATCAAAGCTCTTTGTACCAAGCTTTGAACAGCGCGTATAGACTGATATGGTGTCGTCAAATGATGCTTCTTTCCGGAAGTCAATTTCAAAATGCGCCATTATCAGTCCATGCTGGTCATGCCAATCAGCATCTTTGCCAACAACTGCATCAAAGTAATTAAGACGGGCAAGCTCAACATAACTGAAGTATTCGGCATTATTGATATGTCCCATCATATCCACATCTTTGAAACGGACCTGAATCGAAGTTTTATGTTTAAAGCCTTTCATATATTATTGCGGAGTATTTTACTGATAAATTTAATGTTTAGACTCTGCAATATAAAGCAAACTTATTTCAAAAAAACATCACTGCTTCGGTTCTATCCCGGGATTACCGGTATCAAGTGTAAACTTCCATTTCCCGTCTGAATTCTTCTTCCAAATAGAAACGTAAGTACCTTTTCTAACTACATCTTTTCCAGTTTCGTCTTTTGTGAGCATTTCGTATATGCCGTAAGTGTAGCCAAGTTCCCCCGATGCGCTAACGTCACCATACAAAGGACTCCACGTGAGTGTGAATCCGGAATCATCTCCATCTTCCAGAAACTTCTTTACATTGTCGTATCCTACTACTGGCATCATAAAAGGTTTCAATAAAACGCTGTTTTCCGCTGCATATTCAAGGAAGGCGATCCGCATTCCCTTAGCTTTTGAAAGATTTGAAAAATCAATATCAACTTGCTTCAGGGCATCTATTTCAAGTTTCAGGTTTACCTGTGAGAATATCATAGTACAGAAAAGTAGTTTAATTAGGAGGGCTAATTTCAGTTTTTTCATGTATTTCAAGATTAGTTTATAACTTAGACATCCCGGAAAATACCCCTGTGACAATCTTTCAAAAATATTTTTACTTAAATGTTATGCAAGAGCTTTGTTTAATTAATAATTACGTGTAGGTCAAAAGCACGCTTTTGACGTGAAAATTACTCGCTGATAACCTTATCCCTTAATTCCTGGTATCCCTGCTGAGGTGGTACTTGTTTCTTTTTCTGCAGACTAATGACGAACATCATCATTGGGAAATCAAGCATAAAAGCAAAGCCTATGACTATAAGTATAAACGATGTTAGATGATTTATGAAAAAATCCTTGATCTCGGAGCGGCTTACATCTTTTGAATAATAATAAACTTCATGAACTTCATTCTCGGCATACCCAAGCTCGTCTTCTGAAGCATCATACTCTATCTTATACTCAAATGGGGGATAGTTGCCGTTTACTTCCCTGAAAGTCAATGTAGCTTTTCCAAGCCTTTTCTCCTCGATCTTTTCTATTCGGCATTTGATGAGCTTACACTCTTTAAGGAAAGCATCTTCTTTGGTATAGAAATATACTCCGAGTATTATTAACACAATGCTCACGGAGAGCATTCCAAATGCAACGTACTTTAATATGTTCAGGTTCTTTTTCATTTGCTGAGGTAGTTTGAGTTCAGGTCTGCGGCTTCATTTGAATGCTTCAATTGAATGTTTCTTTGCGATCTTCAGTATCACGGGCACAGCAATAACTGAGCATACTCCGATAAATCCAAATATTGCGGGAATCATCATATCATTTCCAATAGCTTCCTTTGAGACATAAAATATCACTGCAAGCGATATGAACACAATTGCAGAAAGCATTTCGATCACTGCAAAAAGCTTTAAGAACTTTGCTTTTGTCATTTACAAATATAAGGGATTAAAAAACAATTGTGAATTACAATACTATGAGACACTTTATCGAAAATTCAAATCTCTGCGTGTAGGGACACTTCTCAGTAATTTAAAGAAACTAGATCAATTACACAAATGTAAATTCCTCTTCCACCCTTTAAACTTCGTCCTTTTAATAGGGGAGTTCGCAAATATTTCGGCGAATTCTGCTTCGGTCATGTTATTTAATGTTTCGACCCCCTCGTCCGCCAGCTGGCGGACACTCTCCCCCTTGGTAAGGGGAAGAATTACTTTTGAAGGATAAAACCCCTCTTCACCCGTAACAAAATTATGCTTAGGCGAGTTAAACGGGCATACATCCTGGCAAACATCACAGCCGAAGATCCAGCCGTCTAAATCAATATCAGGGGGAATCTCACCACGATTCTCGATCGTTTGATATGATATACACTTATTGGCATCAACTACATATTCATCTGTTATCGCGCCGGTTGGGCAGGCGGATACACAAAGAGAACAGCTGCCGCATAGGTCTTCTGTCGGTTCGCTGTAACTATCAAACTCAATATTTGTGATAATTTCTGAAAGGAAAAACCATGAACCAAACTCCGGATTAATAACATTTGTGTGCTTTCCCATCCACCCGATTCCCGCTCTTACGGCCCATGCTTTATCCATGATCGGGCCATCATCAACATATGCTCTGCATAAAATGCACCCCTCTCCTTTTAGGAGAGGGGATGGGAACGAGGTTGAAATCTGTTCAATAAATTCACACAATTCCTTCAGCTTCTTCTTAAGTATCTTGTGATAGTCTTTTCCCCATGCATAACGGGAGATCTTCGGTTTCGATTCATCATGTTCAAAAGGAGTGTAGTAATTGAATGCAAGAGAAATTATGCTTTCTGCTTCCGGCATGATGATTCTCACATCTTTGCGCTTATCGAATCCGCGCTCGATCCACACCATATCTGCCTGCTTTCCTTCATTCAGCCAAGCCCTGAGTTTTGCGGATTCATTTTCCAGAATATCGTATTTTGCAAAGCCTGTTTTTATGAAGCCAAGCTCTGTGGCTTTATCCTGAATTATTTTCTTTAAATAGGTAGAAGTGAGGTTCATTTGTACTCATTCATTGTGAACCAATTGACAAGTTATATGTTAGAAATGATAAACAGACCGCTAGTATCTGCAGTCTTAAGAGATTAAGGACCTGGCTTTTCCGGTGGTTTGACTACCTTGATCGATCTGACTATTGCATCGACCAGTTTTTGGTACTTATCCATCATTTCCTGTGAAACATAATCAACATTTACCTGGATATTCTTCATTCCCGTAGGATCTGTGAAAATAAAATACTTAATCGAGAACTTCTTGCCGCTTGATTTAATTGGGTCAGTTACATAACCAACAATTATTGAATCATCCATCTGAAACGCATTTTTATATGTTGCCTTGTTATATGAACTATGCTGAGGATCATCTACAAGTATGAACATATTGACAGCGCCCGGATCGGCACTGAGCGAATCAGGATTCAGAATTACTCCGTTAAACTCTTTCTGAGTTAAATTTATTTGCCTGTTATCCAGTATTTTCCATCCTACGGGGTACCATAGTTTCAGCCCAATATCATTCTGATCGAATGTTGATTTCATTGAGTCGGGAACCTGTATCCTCGAAGTATCCCTGGTATTCTTGACAAGATTTGAATCCGGCTTTACTCTGTTAGAATCATCCGTCAGAGCACTGTTTGAATCAGGAGGCGGAGTGTTATCTTTAGGCCTGTTGATCTTTGGCGTAACAGTTTTCTTATTGATCTTTGGCCGGACCTCTTTAGTGTTTTCCTTAACTTCTGAATCTTCTTTCAATCTCTGTTCTTCTTCTTTTATCTTATCAATATCCGGAGGATCAAACTTCGGCATTTCAAGGTCTTCAACTACAACAATTCGCTGATTATGCTCTTCACTCTGTGCTTCTTCTTCAGGAACAAGGAACAAGTACAATACAAAAAGAATGAAGAAGTGGATGATTACCGACGCGATCAAACCTGCTCGTGTATAAGGCTGATACAACTTCTTCAGAATCAGGAAATCGGTGCCTTGTTTAGTGCTTAAGTTATATATTTGGTCAACTGTCAGTTCTTCTGGCTGGGATTGTTCAGCCTCCAGAATTACAGGTTTCAATTGCTGAGTTGATTCTTTGTCTTCAATTGACTGGATCAAACTTGATCCATCAACAACCGGTTTTGAAACGCCGGCCTCTTCTTCAAGGTCCTGAGTGGTTATCTTCTCAATCGTAGATGTTTGGTCACCAACTTCAGGCTTACCAATAACTTCAGATTTTTCTTTAGTTTTAAGATCAATGAGGGTAACCGGTTTTTCAAAGGCGTAATCCTTCTTTGAACGGAATTCAGAACAAATTGCAATAGTAATATCCGCAAAACGGCTCTCAACAACTACATTTGGGTGGTTGCATGTATTGCGAATTGCCCCATGTTCGTTTGAGCTGTTGAATACGCAGTCAATATTAATGCACCTCAAAACCTTGCCATTTTGACCGGTATTTTTGTTCGTTTTTATGCTATTTTTTAACTCTTTTTCGTCCAATTAATGCTTTACTATTTTAATCCATATTCAGGCAAATATGTTTCACAAATTTATCTCAAAGATTTTTAATAATTTAGTCAAAATTTTTTGTAAATGCCAATTATTAGCCGTAATTGCTGATTCTCACGCATTTGAAATTCGCAAATTTGCCCTTAGAATGACCTTACTGGTAATTAACAATAAGATACCTCCCAGGAAATTCGAGATTACAACAAGAAACAATGCAGTTTGCAGATTTGTAGCGTCAGATACTCTGCCTATGAGGGCAGGAGCAGGGGTAGAACCTATTAGATGAACTGTGAACAGGTAGAATGCAAAAGCTGTTGCTTTCAGTGCTCCGGGAACAATATCCTGTATCAAAGCAACCATCGGTCCATAATACCACGTCATCAAGTAAGTCGCAATAACCAACGTTACTATCATCAAGATTTCGTTTTGCGTCGTCAGCGTAATATAAATTAAAGGAGTAGCTGCAATGAATGCAAATGCCATCGCAAGTGAACGAGGTTTCTTATACTTGTTAAATAACAGATCCGAAAAATAACCACCTGAATAGATTCCGAGAGGCCCGGCAATTATAACAGTAAGTCCTATGGTCAGCGAAGCATAGTCAACTGAATAATTATGAAAGCGGATAAAAAACTGTGTCATCCAGCTTATGATCGCAGAAGATGTGAAAGTTAGCATGACACCCGAGGCTAGGGTCATAATGTAAGCCGGATTC
>JAUQWT010000088.1 GCA_030835005.1 Ignavibacteria bacterium
TTTTGTTACACGCCCAAGCGTTACAAGCGGATTATTCACCAGAGAAGATATTGAGCAGAAGAAAACGAACCTGCTTTTCTTCGGCAATTTCTTCAAAATGCCGCTGGGCGATTTTCAGTGGGGAATGAACCGCCTTATGAACGATAAGGAATACCTTTACAGCAGCATGGTAAAGGATTTTTATTTCCTCGGGCAGGTGCTTGGCAGGAAGTACAAATACCTTAGAATTTGTTACACAATATTTATGTACGGAATGATAATTACTGTTCTGGCTTATGCCATAGCATTTGTAGCCAACCCGATGCAGAACATTCCGTTTTGGGAGCTGTTCCAGTAAGCGTGACTCATTTGATCATACTCAGCTGTAATAAATGATAAGGTCTATCGCACTAATACTGCTTGTTTTCTTCTCTACTGAGGCTCTGACGCTTGCAGATTCAACCTTTACTCTTAAGAACAAAAAGACTCCAAAGCCGAATATATGGAATGACCTGGGTTATGACATTAAGTGTTATGCGTCAGACTGGGGCTCATACATGATATATCCGTTCACTATGAGCGGAAAGGATGCCCTTATTGGCGGGTCAGTCATCGGTGGAACTGTGCTTATCAGCACTATCGATAAAGATTTCAGAAAAATTGTTTCGCATAAGGGTAGGGGGACGTACAATCAGGATTTTCTGGACGGTCCAACATTCTACGGTTATGTTCAGTATTCCGCCATACTCGGCGGGGCAATGTATGCGGCAGGGCTTTTCTCGCGTGAAACCTGGCTCAGGAAAACGGGGCGAATGCTGCTGCAATCATTGTCATACGGCGGAACAATAACTATCGGGATGAGATATTTACTCGGAAGGCACCGGCCGTTTTCATCGGAAAGAAATCAATACGAGTTCTCGTGGTTCAATAAGCTTGGTGATTACCAGTCGTTCCCTTCGGGGCACACAGTTGTTGCATTTTCAACTTCAACAATACTTGCAGAACAGATAGATACATGGTGGGCGCGTGTGGTCCTTTATAGCTTTGCTGCATTAACAGGATATGCGAGGATGTACAATGACCAGCACTGGATAAGCGATGTTATTTTTGGGGCTGCCCTTGGTTACGGTTCATCTATGTTCGTGCTGAAGATGGAAAGAGACAGGGAAAAGGAAGAGAAGAAGAAGCAGAGATCAAAAGGCGGGGGATTTTCGTTCTACCCCGGAATAAACGGGATAAGGATAAGCTACGGTTTTTAGAATCATATCAGAAACCGAATCCGGTAGTGAAGTAAATAAGCGTTTTGGTTTCCTTTGAACTTGCCAGGGTGAGCTTAAGAGTTATTTCTCTTCCCACCAAATGCATAAATAATCCGCCGCCAAATGCCGGGTGCCACTGTTTGGAATTGTCACTCTCTGTGAAAACCCTTCCTGTTTCTGCGAAGCCGAACACACCTAATGTTTCACCAAGCAATAGATTCATTTTAAAGAGTTTAAGTCTCAGCTCTGCGCTTCCCAATACAGATGAACTGCCCGCAAAGCGCTCACCGGGATATCCCCGCAAAGAGCGTGAACCTCCAAGGAATGCTGATTCAAAGAACGGGTAATTGCCGAAAATCTTTTCGGCACTGAATCTGAGAGCTAGCGATAAGTTTCTTTTGTAACCAAGGTATCCCCTGAGGTCGCCATACACTTTGCCGAATGAGCTTTGATTATTGAAAACCTCAGGTGTGTAACTGCCGCCAAGGCTGGCGTAATAGCCTGTATAGGGAGCAGAAGGATGGTCTCTGCCATCAAGCTCAAAACCCAGTTCTGCGCTTAGAGTTGAAAAATCATTTGGGCTGTAAGTGTCACCAGTAGTATCAAAGGCATTAGAAAACTGTTTCACTTTAGAATTTTTTACAGAACCTCCCATCATAAAACTGAAGTTCCTGTTAAGCGGATAATTCAGCCAAATGCCGAGGGATAGCACTTCAAACAGCACTTTGTAATGATCTTTTTTGTATAAATCCCGGTCATATTCGGTTTCATTCCCGTTGCCGAAGTAGTTGTTGACTTCAATTCCGGATTTTTTGAATCCGGTTAGCAGGCCTGCGTTTTTGATGATACCGCGGAAATCAAATTCCAGATCGGCTGCAAGTCCCGTAATTCCTTTTTTCTTTGGTGCGTATCCTGCTGATACACTCATCTTGTACAAATATGGGTCCATGCGAAATCCGTATTTACTGTATGTAAATCCTCCGCCAAACAAGGGACCTATATCAGGGGTATAATAGAATATTGGATAGAATGTCGTATTGAAAAATTTATCAGGGGGAACAAACGGGTCGTATCTTAAATTCCCGATAGTTTCTTCGAGCATGTCTTTTTCTTTTTTATCAAGCCCGTCTTTTTTCAGCTTCAATTCGTTAAGCGGTTTTTCATATGGAAACTTAAACTTTGTGTCATCCAGGCTAACATCGCCTTGCGTTTTGGTTTTTTTGCCGTCATCATAAAGGTAAACAGTTTCACCGGAGCGGTTCACGATCTTATCTTTTCCGTCACCGCCAATAACCCTTATTTCAGGAAGTTCCGTTTTTTTGGCGATCGATAGAATATCATCACCGTCCTGCATGTAGATCCTTATTTCATCAGTACTTTCACAGTTAAAAAGTTTGGATTGCATAACCCGGGGCAAGCCTGATTTGGTCTTCCGGCTTATTGTGATATTGAAGATTCCGGGAGAAGTTTTTTCACTCTCACCCTGATCTATTTCAATCATGTCATCTTTATCCGACGAATAGATATCAATAACCGAGTTAACCAGTTCATAATATTCTATTGATGCCTCTTTGAGCTTGTTCCTTCGTGATTTCAGTTTGCCTGTGAGCTCTTCTTTAGCTAAAGGATAAATTTCGGGCGGCAGTTTCTTTACTGCCTCATCAATTACATTATCAGTAAGTTTTGATACTACTTTTTCGGTAACTTCGTTCCATTTATTTTTTTCCATGAATGCAAGAAAACGCTGGTCGAGGTATCTTCCGCTCCACGTCATATAACGCATTTTTGGGTAGTCATAACCAAAATTGTTTAACTGCGGAAGGTTCTGCTCTGCAATAAAAGGGAACAGTCCGTCAAATTTTGCGAATGCCTGGTCCCTATCCAGCGGAAAAGGTTTATATACCTTAATATCATTTTCACTGTAACGGATCCACTTCCACTGATCTTTGTGCCTATCCCAGTCACCAAGAAAAATATCTATCAGCCTTGCCTTTAGGTATTCCTCAGCATCAACAAACTCATCATCTTCCTTGTTCAGCCTGTCAAGAAGCTTTACTGTGCTGATGACTTTATCGGAACCTTCGAACTGTTCTTCTTCGGGCACTATTTCCATGATACCGGGGAGTCCGGCAAACTCACTGTGGAATTCACCGAGCTTTTCATCATCGGGGAGCACAACAAGCGTGTAATCAGAATGACTGATATTTATTGCCTCTAATATGGAGTTTACTACAAATCCGGCATAAGGATTGGATGAACTTATCTGGTCCTGTATAATATCTTTGGCAATGGTTTCCTGAAGATCAGCGGGCAGTGTCTTTTTCGGGTCTTTGTTCATTGACCGGAATTTGTATGTCTTGCCGTCTTTGCCTTTGAACTTCAGGCTTTTGGTCTGCAGGCCGCCGCCTTTTTCTTCAGGTGTTAAACCCCCGCCGTAAATTTCAAGATCAACTACACCGAACTTAACGGGAGTGGTCCAAACATCGCGCCAGTGCGCGCCGAAGAACACTCTGTGAAGCCAGCCGGCTTCATATTCCTTTCCGGGTGTTACTGACCTGTATTCTTTGAACCACGAGCTATCTGTTTGCGGGAAAACGTTTGGGGGAAATGCAAATATGAAGATGAAGAAAAACAGAATGAAAAACTGAAGTATATGTGCCGGACCTTTCAAATTATTAACAGTTTCAATATTAATTCCGTTACTTTTTCATCGGGTAAACAACTACTACCGGAGTTTTGCCCGATGCTTCGTTGCTTATGTAGAGTGTGCCGTTTTCTGTAAATGCAATACCTTCTGCCTGTCTATGGACTTTGGATGGCAGTTCACTGATATCCAGAATATTTCCATCAGCGGAAATCTCAAGTATGATGTTCCCTTTTGAAGCAATAATGAAGAAAGTGCCGGTTATGGGATTGCGGGCAATTCCCGACGGGCTGAAATTTCTTTCCTTAGAAGTTTCACTGACGTCTTTTTCGGCTATCACGAATCTTGGCATTTCAGCTGCTTCAAATTTATCCAGCGAAAAGCTGTAAACCGCCTTTTCCTTTTTCTTTTCGGTTCCGGGATTATCTTTGCATGCTAAGAGAAGTGAGTTTGTTTCGGGATCATAGCACAATCCTTCAACATTATTTGATTCATTAAGTCCGGTTTTATAAGTTTTGTAATCAGCAAAAGAGCCGTCACTTGCTTCTTTGAATTCATACAGCTTGCCTTTGGAATCAACCAGGTAGAAATTACCGTTTGCAAATGCAATATCCTCAAAATCGCCCTTTACGGCAAGCAGGTTTCCGAGCGAGAATTTCTTAAGGATCTTTCCGCTTTGTATATCCAGCTCGTAAACATCAGCGTACTCATCTCCATGGGCAAACAGGCGGTCATCGTTTGTGAATGTGATGCCGGAAATTTCAGAAAGCAAAGAAGGAAGTGTTATCACTTTCGGTGATTCAGAATCCAGCCCGTACAGCTTCAGAGAGGATCTCATTTTCAATGAGTCGGCAATTTGCGCTGTACGTTGAGTATTATCCTTTTCATTTTTCTTTTCTTTATCGCCGGATTTTTTCTCACCGCAGGCGGTAATTAATATCAGTGCTCCCAATAGTAATACTATAGTATAGAAGTTCATTTTTCCTCTGTTTTGGGAGCAAAAGTCAATTTTCATAATTATCGAATATAATTAGCTCATAAGTTTATTGCCATATAAAAAGTATTTTCCAGTGAATTTGTTTCAGGATTGCCACGACCTTTAGGTCGTGGTATTGTTTCTGAAGATAGACGGCTTTAGCCGCTAATTATTAAAGTACCCCCTGTAAAACAGGAATTATAGGCTAAAGCCATTAAGTTGTATTTTTAAACCACGACCTAAAGGTCGTGGCAATTATTGCGGTACCGAATTATAAAGATTACTTCAAGGTCAGAGCTGATATGAAAGTTTCTCATCACCTGGCGCAGGGAAGGGGTGAAGTGCATAATCGTTTTACAGTTTTTCGGCATCTAAGCAATACCACCACAGGCTTCTGCTTTATGATAATGCCAAATTTTGAGGTTTTATATGTAGTTTCATTTTATGATATTTGTTGTATATGAATTAAGATTCAAATTCACACACAATTAAGGAGCATTATATATGAAAAATAAAGCATTTTTAAGCGC
>JAUQWT010000089.1 GCA_030835005.1 Ignavibacteria bacterium
GATATGCAGTGAGATTTTATGAATGTTTGGAGTGGGAAGTTTAAAAGAAATCGGGAACTCAACTGGCGTTTTGTTGTTGAAAATTATTAGTTATATTAATTTTTCATTAATTCTTAATCTCAGCCAATTGAAGATCAAATATTATACATTTCCGATTTTATTATTGAGCCTCACACTTTTCTCCCAATCCACAAGCGATATTACGCTTAAGAACTCAGAGCGGCCGCAGGTTCAGCTAAGCAACATCAAATCTAAAAGCATTTGGGAGTATCATTACTCAAAAGTGCACGATGGTGTACTTGCAGATAGCGGATATAAGTCATATTATTACGGATACGATTCCCTTGGCAGAATCACTGAATACAAAAAGTACCACGTGTTTACTGATCTCTCTGTGAAAGAGCTTTACCAGTACGGCAAAAGTGATAATATCAGCAAATGCATGCGGTATAATTCTAAGGAGGATGTGATTGAAGCCATTACTTACAAGTATAACAAGCAGGGCAAACTTAAAACTGAGATTCACGAAGCATATTATAATTCCGTGCGCGTTGGCGTTTATTTTACAATACTTGCAAGTGTTAGTGAGAGTGAATTATTCGGCACAGTGCAGGATGAGCTTGCAATTGAGCCGAGGCTTGAGAGTTATTCGATAATAGTTAATATAACGGATCCCGATGAGCAGAACCAATATGTTGTAATTGGTGATGAGAACGATCCCAGCTCGCCGCGATATTCATGGGGACAGCTGAGTATGGATACTCAGCGCGGACTCCTTGCTTTCCAGGGCCCAAACCGGAAAGAGCATCAGTATATCAGCAAATTCATTTCTAAGGTAAGTTATAAGTATGATAAGAACGGGAATCTGACTGCAAAAGAAGTTTACAATACTTCAAATGATCTCATTGAAAAAGAATCATACAAGTACGATCCTGATAACAGGCGAACATCTTACACAAAATATAATGAAAACAGCAAGGCAGTCAGTATGGAAACATATACCTATGACGAAAGAGGCAGGCTGATTGAATCAGCCGGAGTAGAGCCCGGCGGCAGGATTACCGGCAGACTCAGCACAACCTATGATGAAAACGGGAACCTGACGGAGAAGATATGGTATAATACTCTCAGCGAGATCAATAGCAGGTTTAAATATAAGTATGAAGGAAGTTTACTGACCGAAGAAACCAAGTACCGCGGTGAGAGTGAAAAAGAGATCCACAGCACTTATGCGTATGATAAAAATGGAAATCTGACCGAGATAATAAAATATGATATTAATGATAAAAAAGATAAACTGATCAAGTATGTTTATGAATACTACAGATGATCATTTTATCAGGATCATTTTCTTCGTTTGTATGAAGTCATTGGCGATTAAAGTATAAAAATAAACTCCGCTCGTAAGTCCGGATGCATCCACCAGGACCGAATGATTCCCCCGCAATAAATTTGTATTGAAGTAGCTTTTGACAACCTGCCCCAGAGTATTATATACGTTTAAAGAAACATGTGAATTTTGCGGAATTGAAAAATCGATCTTCGTAACCGGATTGAACGGATTAGGATAATTCTGCCCCAATTTATAACTATCCGGGACTTCGTTATTATTTCCTGAAATTCCAATTGGATTGCCGAATTTGAATGTGGCAAAAACCGGGATATGGTCTGCTGCGTAATGGATGGCGTCAGCTATGGAATCAGGCACAGCTGTATTAGGGCGCTGGTTAATTGAATCATTATAGTGATTGCCGTCATTTCCGTAAGCGGTTAATGAATTGCTCACATAGGCAATCCGGCCATTATTGAAAACCGCAGGAGCCATCAGTATCATATCAAACCTGTCATCCATTCCCCCGCCCGAGCCGCCGCCAAATCCACGTACCCTTGGCGACTGTGTGTGGTACTGCGCATAATTGGGATTATTCCACACACCTGTCATATTTGGAATAGGATCTACAAAGTAACCGGCATCGGTTGCAGCCATCAGTTTGATGTATGCCGGTTCGTAAGCGCCGTATATATTGAAATCGCCTGCTACCATATATAACGAGTTTGGAGGAAGAGTATTTGTGAATTTCCTGAGGCTGTCAACTTCTGCCGCACGGAGATTTTCGTTTGTAACGCCTGAGCTTGATTTAAGATGGACTGAGAATATTCTTAACGTATCATCAGGGTAATCAACATGAATTATCTTGAATTGATTAATATCCCTTAAAGCAGTTCTTATGCGGGTATTGCTGATAAATTGAAATTTTGCCGTTCTGAAAAAGATCCCGTTATCTGTATCAGTGCCGTCAATGAACTGCCCCATTGAGTAAACGTTACCGTATGCATTCATAACATTGCTCAAGAAGCCGCTCATTCCAGCCTGGCTTGTCATTTCCTGCACAACTAGTATATCGGGCGCTGAATTTCGTATAACCATTCTAAAGCGCGGATTCCTGATAACTGAATCAATATCAGGGTAGTTCAGCAGGTTGTATGTCATGATCTTGACATTATCCTCCGAAAAAACGCTTATTGTGAGAATTAACATCAAAACCGTCAGAATTTTCTTCATCAATCAGACTTTGCTTATTATGGACACGCAAAATAAGATTATTGCAGGGAATAAAGTATGATTAATTAAGTCCGGTATTTAACAAACAAGGGGCCTTTGCCCCTTGTTTGCTGAAAAAATTCTGAAACAAAATCATAAACTACTTTATCATAACCATTTTTTTAGTCTGTGTGAAATCTTTAGAGCTAAGTGTATAAAAATATATTCCGCTTGAGAGATTCGTTCCGTCTATTTCGGCATTATAATTGCCGGCATTAACAAAACCATCTAAATACACGGCAACAACCTGCCCAAGAGTATTATAGATCTTCAGAGAAACATCTCCGCTCTTTGGAACTGAAAAATGAATATTAGTTTTTGGGTTGAACGGATTTGGATAATTCTGCGCTAGAAAATATTTATCCGGCACTTCATTTCCGAGCGGTTCTATGCCTATCACGTTAAATGAGTTTGAAACTCCCTGCTGCATCTCTGAAGTGTTGAATGAACCGCCTACTTTATAGATAAATATATCATACTTGATGTTTGCAGGAATCCACGCAGAATCAAGTGTTGTTGTAAAAGTGAATGGAATTATCTGATTCTGATTCCAGGTGCCGCCGGTAATAATACTATCACCTGCTGCCCCGTTGACCATATTCCTGACTACACAATTATGCACCGCAGTTGGGTTGCCCGGGCAGTAGCTGTTGCCGGTTTGAGGCCATACAAGATTATTCTCTTTCACAACAAAATTGATCATATACTGACCGCTTAAACTTGAAAGAGCTTTTGCTTCCACACCAACAGAAAGCTCTCTGGTAACTGAATTATAGCTTACATTATTCGTCGAGATATTGACTGTACCAACTGGACTTTGTGAAAGACGGTATTCCGCATCTGTGAACATTGAGCCCCAGCCGTTTTGCGAACCGAGTCTTCTATCAACCAGACCAGAGGGATATCCGCCAAAACCAAGCATACCTATAATTCCGTTGCCATTAAAGTTTTTCCATGGATCGTTTCCTGCGCCGTGATATGCAAGTATGACTGAGTTAGGGTAAGTTACTGAAAGATGATGAGCTTCGTCATCGCCGCATGGACACCACTGGCACCATGTGCCGGTGCAGAATTCCAGCACAACATTCCTCGGTGAATTTGAAACAAAAAGTGTGTTCACAATAGTATCGTTTGATGAATTCAGATCAGAGACCAATGTAGTGTAACATGTCATTGTGTAGGTACCCTCTGTTGAAAAATTGCAGTCCGGAAATATTACTTCACTGGTTTGACCGGCTCCCAGATTCGAAACATTTGCCGTATTGGTATAAGCTCCGGGAGAGATAACCATCGTAACCTGGAACGACTGTGAAACAGAGCCGTAATTCCTGACCTGAACGGTCGGGGCAGCAGTTTGAGGCGTAATTCCCCATTTAGGAGATTTTATCGCACTTAAACCCGCATCTGTAACAAAAGGTATTCCGATCCTGATATTATCAAGATAAAGATTATTCCCGAATCCTGTAACCCCCGAAAATTTCAGCTTATTTGTTCCAACAGGCAGGGCAAAAGTTTTTGTGGCCCATTGGCTTGCAGTTGGGACAAACAGATCTGCAGTAGTGGGTGCTGTTTTTAAAGGACCCGAGTTTCCTCCTGCAAGTGAGATCAGCAATACCCAGTTAGTACCGCCATCAGTTGAAGTATAAATATCAAGCCTGTCGGGATCATTAATGTAACACGTATATGCATGATCAAAAGATAGTGAATCACCTGCTGTTGTTGGGTTAAAATTCCTTGTCATCACATCAAAACTTCCGGATTGGTAGTCATAGAAATCTGCGACTATGCTTGAACTGCCCAATCCGTAACCGCTGGCATAAGTTGTTCTTATCCAGTCATACTGGGATGTGTTTGCAAGGCTCCATCCCGCCGGCGGGAATGAAGTGTTCTCAAAATCTGCCAGCACGAAAACAGTGCCGCTCGAAAAAGTAAAATTAAAAAAAGCGCCTGAAAGAAAAGCCAGCGCTAAAAAAGAGGACTTAAACAATTTTGTAAAGTTCTTTTTCATGATTTTCTTCATTTAAGATTTACTCAATGATAATATATAATTAATGAAAATAAAACATCTTTTTATCAGTGAAAGTTATTTAAATAAGGTATTTTTGGCAGTTTTCTGCGGAAGTGCTGCACGAAATCAAGATCTAATCCTTACAGTGAATGTTCTTTGCTGCTCTTATCCGGCTTTAAATAATATGTTTATCATACTTTCAAGTTCTTTTTTTATTTCCTCAACCGATGTTGATTTTATGCAATCATGTGTTCCTGTATTGCAAATGAATTTATTCCCGTCCCAGTACTTTTCGTTATCCCGTTCAAAAGCAGTAATAGAAGTATAACATGGTGAACATTCAGGCCGGTGCCAAATAACCTTATGTATCACTCCGGGATTTTTACTTTGAGGTGCGATCTTTTCTGCATCTGTTGGTCCAAAAATAGAAAGTGTAGAAACTCCAAGTCCTTCCGCTACGAACAACGGACCTGTATCACCAGAAACAAAAATATCGCAGGCTGAAATAAGATCAAAGTTTATCTTAAGTCTTTTTACATTTGCCTGGTTGAATTCTTCTGTAATTTTTTCCTGCTCAATATAGCCCTCAAAGAACAGTATTGTAATACTTCTATGACTTTCAGCTAATGAAGCGATGAGTTCAATGTATTTGAAAAACTCCCACTGCTTGATGTTCATTATTGTACCCGGATTTGTCCCTCCAAACGGGAAAATTCCAATAACAAATCTGCAATCAATTAAATTATATTCCTTAAGGATCTCCTCTTTTGATCGCTTTGCGATGAGCTTCAGGTTATTGATATCTGCTTTGATACCTGCAGCTTTCAGCACTTTGTTATGCCTTACCACAAAATGATCAGAATGATCATACGGCACCGTATCTGTAAGATATTTGGTTTCATCGAACCCAAGCCTGTATCTTATACCGGCAAGTTTCAAAATGAGACCATAAGCAGTGTGCCGGTTGGATAGAAATACAAGATCGAATTTTTCTTTCCTCAATCTCAGTATGAATTTTATAGTTTTGAGAATTCTCCTGAACGCATTTGTTTCAAATGGCGCATCGAACAGAATTGCATCATCTATGAACGGAAGATATGGCAGCAGATTCAAAATCCACTTTGAGGAGGAGATCTTAATTTCAGCATCAGGGAATTGCTCATGCAGATTACATATAACCGGAGTAAGCATCGCTACATCACCAAGGCAGCATGAACGGAAAACCAGTATTTTATTTACTTTTTTGAATTCCATCATCAACAGTTAGTCTTTTATCAGCATATACATAGTATATAACAACCATAAGCAGGAAATACTTGTAATACGGTGAGTAATTTGAAAGCAGTGAAACGAACAACAATCCAAGCATCATTATGAGCGAAATGTATTTTTTTTGCTTAATTGTCTTATACAAAATATGCAAAAGTAAAATAGTAAACAATAACAGACCCGCATATCCATGTTCGATAAGCATGGTTAGGAAAATATTGTGCGGGTTTATACCGCTTAGAGGAACGTGCATTGGATCCATGATTTCTCTGGAGAAATCGTTTTCGTCGATCAGTTCCTTTGCCTTTGCTATGAAGACATCACTTTGCATGAAGAATACTCCGGAGCCAATTCCAAGAGAAGGCTTAACTCCAAGTGCAATTACTCCGGCTTTCCAGATCAGAGGCCTACCGTGTTCTAATTCTTCGGTTTTCATTTCTTTGTCAAAGATCTGTAAAACTCTTGCCTGAGTCTGCGGGGTCAAAAACTGTACAGAATAGAAAATCAAAATAAACACAAGTACATTTTTCCACTTCATATATTTAAACACAATGGACAGGATAATGAAAGCTGAAATGGTGATCAAAGCACTGCGCGACGCGAGCATTCCAAAGCACAAACCAGAAAATATGGAAAACACATAAATTAAGTATTTATTGAAATTCCTGTGATTCAGTAACAGCAGGAAAAAGGATAGAGCTATAGAAAATCCGGTCAGGTTAGTATCTGAAACAAAACCGGAAGGGCGCATGTAAATGACTCCTCCGATCTTCATAATAGAGTCTCTTAGCCCCATGTGGCCAAATGATTGAATCAGTAATCTGTTGAAATCGGGGAATAGATAGTCTGCAAGACAGCTTACTATCACTATGAAATTTGCATAAATGAAAGAAGTGTATATGAATTTAACCGAATCTGCAAAATATTTTGAATATACAATTGTTGCAATTAACACCAGAAAAAAAAGGAAGTACCTGGAAGTTGTATTTACCAGTGCATATTTTTGCATAAGGCTGAAATAGCTGGATATATAAGCAACTATCAGGAGCAAACCAAGAATGACAATATTCATTCTATCGTATTTGTTCCGGAATAAATGCGAAAACTCTCTAAACGGTACAATTATCAAAAAGGAAAGGAGATATGTTAGAATAACTGCGGAAGAAAGCTGAAGTTTTGCAGAGAATGAACCAAATCCAAAACTATCTGAAATATTGTAATCACAGATCGTGCCAACAAGCAGAAGCGCCCACGTTACTTTGAATACTGTATACTTTTTGTTAAATGTCAAAATTCACGAATCACTTTCTGAACTAAGTGCTGAAGCAATAATCCCGGCTGTCTGCTCAGCAGAATTGCGCCAGCTGAATTGTTCTGCTCTTCTTAATCCTTTAAACTTCTGTGACTCATACAGATCATTATTACTCAGCAAAAGCATGATCTTTTCAGCAAGCTCTTTGGAATCAGAAGGATCAAACAAACAAGCAGCACCCCCAGAGATTTCACGAAATGCATTTATATCTGATAAAATACACGGAACTCCGCATGCCATGGCTTCAACGGCAGGCAAACCAAAACCTTCGGCCAGTGATGCATTAACATATACTTCGGAACCTTTATATGCCGGCGCAATCTCAGACTTATCAAGATACTCAATGAACTTTACTCTGCCTTCAATCTTTTGTTGCCTGATAAATTCCAGGGCAAAAGGCATAATCCCTGATTCGTCTCTTCCGACTATAAGCAGATCTTGAGGAATACTCTCGTGAATCCGGCTGAATGCCTCGATGATGAGCATTACATTCTTTATCTTCGAAATCCTTCCAACATATAAAATATATTTATCAAGCTTGTACTTAGCCCTGAAGTTATTTAGTCCATTTTCATCATAGATCGTATTAAACATACTGTCATCATATCCATTATATACAACAAAAATCTTCTTCTTGCTGACTTTCGGGAAAATATCAGTTATTTCCTGTTTTGTTGTTTCAGATACCGCAATAATAGCGTATGACTTTTGAAGCAGCATAGGAAGGATCTTCCTGTAATAGAACTTCAACTTCACTGAATGTTTGGCCGGCAGACTTATCGGCATCAAGTCGTGTACGGTAATTATTTGTTTTCCATTGAACAGCAGCGGGGCCTCAGTAAATGTACTGAAGAGAACATCATTCTTTTTAAGGTTGAATGGAAAAACCAGGTTAATCCAAAGCCACCTTACAAGATCACGATCATATATCTTCTTTATTATCAGCTCCCAATTTGGAGGTAATTCTCCAAAAACATCTAATCTTGCATATATTCTGCCTTTGCTGAATTTCTTGACAAGTGCGTTTATTATACTTGCTGTATATACTCCAACACCCGAGTAATTCTTTTTGACCTGTAATGCGTTAATTACCAACATTGGAATTTATCAATTCTATTATCTGCTCTGGCGTAATTGAATTTATGCATGGTCTTGTGTTACATCCGATATCAAAACACGGCAGGCACCAGATCGGGAAGTTTACAGCTATATGCTTTTGGACTCCATCCGATACATATGCTTCAACGCCATTATCCCATTTCTTAAACTTCGAATAATTTGAAAAATCATACGGTGCCCATTGCTTCAATGAAAGTGATCCAACAAGTGTTATACATTTAGTATATTGTCCCAGGAAATGCGCCTGCCCGCCATCATAACAAAGCACGAGCCCTGAATTACGAGCATCCGGAACAATATCCTGTATTTTTTCATACAGCCTGAATGTGAAGTTCTTTATAGCTGCGAACTTTTCTCTGTAATCTCTGAATCTTTCTGTTTCACTGCCATCAGTTATCAGTACTTTTCTATCTTTCAGAAGTTCAAGGAGTCTTTCTTCTGCCGGTTTCATCAGCTTCCTAACTTCTCCTGTGCCAATATGAAACAAGACATCAAATTTTTGCACAGATTGCTTATCAGAATACTCGTTAAAAGGCAGGTTTGAATTACGGATGCTAAAATTAAAACCAAAACAATCTTTAAGCAATCCTTCAATCTTCAAAGTCATCGGTTCGTAATCATATTCAGAAACCCAGTTGGTTTTCAAATAGTAATCATACAGCCAGGAAAACCAGAATAATCTTGAACCTGCAACAAACGGCGAACATCTCTTAAGCATTCTGATCAGTTTTTTGTCTGTTCCAACCAGATCTATTGCTGCGTCATACTTTTCGGCAATTAATTCTGTTTCTGTCTCTTTTGCTTTTGCAGGTTCATAAACATGAATATGATTTATGTAATCTAATCCTTCAAAAACAAATTTATTAATGCGTGAACAAAGAACATCTATCTTCAGTTCAGGATAATTAAGTTTCAGATCACGCAGAACAGGAAGTGTTACCAGGGCATCACCCATTTTATCGCTTCTGTTGAAAAGAATTTTCTTCGGGACCCCATTATACTTTTCAGGTGGGCTGAACTTATATATTAATCTGTCTAGAACGCTCAGGAGACCGGTATTCTTAAATCTGTAAAGCCTTAATTTAAATGGTACTTTATGCTTTTCGCGTTTCATCCAAAATTCATTCAGTATTCAAAAAATGAGTTAAATAATGCTCTTTTCTCAATTATTACTTAACGTTTCAAAAAGAAAGTTCTCACAGATAGCGTTTTGGTCAACTTCATTATTTAATAATAGTTTTACGAGTTCCATATTCAGTCTCTGCGGGAAATAGTTAAATTCTCTGAAAGTATTTATTAGATCGTGAAAAGTTTTATTCTTTTCGAAAAGTCTTGGGCCGTTAAATTCAATAAATACTATCTTGAAAATATTTGCTTTTAAAGAATCAGCACATCCTTCAAGTACTTCAAATTCATTTGCTTCAACATCAATCTTTATCAGGTCAATCTTTTTTATTTTATGTTTTTCTATGAAGCCGTCCAGCTTTATTGTGGTTACTTCGATCTTCCCGGTAGATATATCTTTGAATTCAGAAAGACTGTGCCAGCCGGAATGGATTTTT
Organism: Ignavibacteria bacterium; assembly: GCA_030835005.1. Taxonomy (GTDB): domain Bacteria; phylum Bacteroidota; class Ignavibacteria; order Tepidaquicellales; family OLB5; genus OLB5. The sequence continues at coordinate 9,873 of JAUQWT010000089.1, forward strand.
TCACTTTGATATAAATTTGCTTTCCCATCCACAGCTGATACAGCAAAAGGAAACCTGTTAACGTTTTTTGAAAAATTATTCATGCTACAGTTGTGGTCAAGTCTTCTGAAATTGCCGGGCTCTGGCTCAAAGGAATAAATGTTTTTCCCCGTTCCTAATTTTTTTGCCGCAGGCAGGGTATAAGCGCCAACATTTGCGCCAACATCAAAAAAAACATCACCCGGTTTTAACAGATCTATTATATATTTAAGATTATTTCTTTCATAATGGTTCATGTAAATCTGCTGCTGGATATCGTCTTCGAGGTTAAGTCCGTATTTGATACCATTACAAACAACCACAACTTCTTTCTCTGTTCTTAAATATTTCCATAACATCCTTTTGCCCCGGATATTATGATTCCTTATAAATTCAAGAAATGGAGTGAAATTATTACAAAGTAATGCAATTGGTTTCAAGTACAGGTATTTAAAAATCTTTATCATTTTATGTAATTTCCTATCACTTCACAGCCCATTCAGCTTTTCTGAAAGTTCTTAAAATATATGACAGGCAGAGTATAAAGATCACAATTTCACAGATCCCAACCGAAAGCGCTGAGCCAATTGCTCCATAATGCGGAACAAGGATAAATGAGACTGAAATGTTTATTATCAGTGCTGCAAATACAATTAGTGCAAGCCTCAGGTTCTGATCGAGTGCAACAAGAATCTGCGTTAATAAATAGTTGGGATAAATTGCTAATAATGCAATAGTCATATACCTTAAGAGCAGGTATGACTCGCTGTAATCCTTTCCGATAATCCCGAAAAATGTTTGGCCCCCAAACCAGCAGAGTAAAGCGGCAAAAATCCCAATCAGCAAAAAAAGTTTAAGTATTTTCCTGAACTGGACTCTGAATTCTTTCTTATTGCTCAATGCCAGACTTGCAAACCCGGGGAATAATACTATCATCAAGATCGAAGGAATATTTGTGAATGCCTCAACCAGCTTATAAGAGACACCATAAACTCCAACTTCCGAAAAACCGCCATACGACTCAAGTATTATTTGTGTTGCTCTGAAATAAATAATCGAAAACACCTCGACCAGCGCCAGCGACATCACGTCTTTGAAATACTCTCTGAAAACTATTTCTTTGCCCGTGGATGCTGCAGAATATTTATGGTGCTGCTTAAGGAAAATCCATTGAATAATGATCCATGAAACGATCATACTAAGTGCAAACGAAAGCAGAGTGAAAAATGAATTATTAGTCTGCATCAGGAAAATGAAACTAATAGTTATGAACAGCACTTTCTGAATGATCAACACTATCGCTTCATAGTTCATACGTTTTAGTCCGCGGAAGAATGCAAAATTCAGGTTCATCAGAGAGCTGAATGTTACACCAATGGAAGCGGCAAGAATATGGAAGATTATATGCTGATATTTTCCGGTAATAAGCAGGAAAGAGAAAACCACGGCAAAGGTTACTGCAATACTGACCAGTCTGAACTTGAACGAATAGCTATAACTTGAAAAATAACCTCTGGCAACATACTTAGTAAGCATTACATTCCCTCCAAGCTCAAAAAATACACCAATCAGGAAACCGATAGACATAGAGAAATCGTATTTACCATACTCAATGCTGCCCAGTTTTGCAGCTAAGTAGAAAGTGAAAAGAAACAGCAGGGCTCTTGGCAGAATCTGCGCAATCGACTGGTAAGCTATGTTTTTGAAATTCTCTCTTATCAATAAAATAGGTAATTGTGCATTAGTCAGGCTGTAACAAAGAAATGAAATTACTCACCAAGTTCGTTAAGTATTAATAGTGAGTGCAACTTAATTAATCAATTAAATCAATTCAATGCTTAATTCTTTGTTAAAATCTTTGCTATACTGCACTTTTCAATGAACTATTAACAGTTGACTCTTATATTCCGGGTATATCCGTATAATGGTCTTGCTAAGCAAGTATTATATATCACAATTAGGTAAGTATTTTGGTCCACCGGGAATGATTAACTCGGTGTTTTCAGGTTGTTGAATATTTTCATAAAAGTCCTTATATTTCGTCAAATCGGGTTGAAGTGTTCACAATTTGAAGAATTTCACAACCTTTTCGCATGTTTAAAAATTATTAAGCAACAAAATTGAAGAAAATCCGACTATTACTCATTGAAGACAACAGGCTTTTGCGTGATGGTATAAGCGCAA
>JAUQWT010000090.1 GCA_030835005.1 Ignavibacteria bacterium
CGGTAAGCCATATTTACTTTCAGACTTTCCATATCTTGGTTATAACTACAGAATGACAGATATTCAAGCTTCTATTGGTTCTGCACAGATGGACCGCGCAAGTGAAATTAACGTTAGAAGAACAGCAATTGCAGAAAACTATGATAAAGCACTCGAGAATACTGAATGGTTAAAAACCCCGTTTCACAATAAAGATTATGAACATGGATTTCAGGCATACGTTTGTTTGTTTTGCCCAAATGACAGAATTGATAAGGAAAATATACTAAACATCAATTCCCGAAGGAATAGTTTTATGGACTATTTGCAGCAAAAAGGTATATCAACCAGGCCGGGTACACATGCAGTGCATATGACGAAGTATTATTCCAATAAGTATAACATCTTCCCGGAAGACTTCATGAATGCATATATTGCGGATCATTGCTCCGTTGCATTTCCGCTCTTTCCCGCTCTTAGCGACGAAGAATTTGAGTATATCACTAATGAAATAACTAATTATAGAGTGTAATGTGTGGGATTACCGGAATATTCCAAACTGATAGTAAGCCGATCTCAATAAACATACTTCGGAAAATGACAGACGTAATCCGTCATCGCGGCCCTGATGGCGAGGGGTTTTGGACCGGATCGTATGTAGGTTTCGGGCACAGGCGTCTTGCAATAATAGACCTTTCGCCTCACGGCCAGCAGCCAATGCAGAATGATAACGGAAACCTGGTAATAAGTTATAACGGTGAGGTGTACAATTTTCTCGAATTGAAAATTGAGCTCTCTTCATTAGGTCACAAATTTCACTCTGCTACTGATACAGAGGTAATATTGAAAGCTTATCAGGAATGGGGCGATGATTGTATCCTGAAATTCAACGGGATGTTTGCTTTTGCCATTTGGGATGAGAAGAAAAATGAATTGTTCATAGCAAGGGACCGGTATGGAATAAAACCTCTTTATTACTATCACAGAAATAATCTCTTCATCTTCGCCTCAGAGATCAAAGCAATTCTGCAGCACCCTGAAGTTTCTGTGAACGTATCAATCGAAGCACTGATCGAATATTTTTCATTTCAAAACATATTCAGTGATTTAACTCTGTTTGAAGGAGTTAAAATGCTTCCGGCAGCAAATATATTGAAATTGAAACTTGGAAATAATAGTCCGGTCGAAATACAACAATATTGGGATTTCAATTTTAAAGAAGATGATAAAGTTTCTCAACGTGAATATGAGACAGAATTGACCAGATTGTTTGAACAGGCAGTCAACAGACAACTAATCAGCGATGTAGAGATAGGATCATATTTAAGCGGCGGAATGGATTCAGGCTCTGTTACATGTATTGCCGCCAGCAATTTCAAGAATCTTAAAACATTCACATGTGGATTCGACCTTTCCTCCGCATCAGGTTTAGAGATGGCTTACGATGAAAGAGAGAAAGCAGAGTTCCTTTCATACATGTACAAAACCGAGCATTACGAAATTGTGCTCAAAGCAGGTGATATGGAACGAATTATGCATGATCTCGTCTGGCATATGGAAGATCTTCGGGTAGGACAATCATATCCAAATTATTATATTTCAAGGCTTGCCAGCAAGTTCGTCAAAGTAGTCCTTTCCGGGACCGGCGGAGATGAACTATTTGCAGGATATCCATGGCGTTATTACAGAGCTGTAGTAAATGATGACAGAGAGCATTATATAGATAAATATTACAGGTATTGGCAGAGGCTTATACCGGATAGTTACAAACCCTCATTCTACCTCCCAGAGATCTATCCCAGAATGTACAATTACCAGACTAAAGATGTATTCAATAAGGTCCTGAGCAAAAAGATCGGGGCTTCAATCTCGCCTGAGGAGTATGTAAACATGTCATTGTATTTTGAAAGTAAGACTTTTTTGCAGGGCTTATTTTTAGTTGAAGATAAGTTAAGTATGGCTCACAGTTTAGAAACAAGAGTACCTTTTATGGATAATGATCTTGTTGATCTGGCAATGAAGATCCCTGTACATTATAAACTTAAAAATCTTTCCGAAGTAATCTCAATTAATGAAAACGAACCCGGTTCCAAGACTCAAAAGTTCTTTGAACGAACAAATGACGGGAAGATAATTTTGAGGAATGCACTTTCAAAGTTTGTACCAGAATCATATAAGTCAGGTAAAAAGCAAGGATTTTCAGCCCCTGATGCAAGCTGGTTTAAAGGAGAGAGTATAGAATACATCAAAAGCCTGCTTATGAACAAAAGAGCCAGAATTTATGAGTATATGCAGTATGATACCGTTCAGAATCTGATGAATGAGCACTTTGAAGGAAAGACCAACAGGAGGCTTTTGATCTGGTCTTTGTTATCATTTGAAACCTGGCTTAGAACATTTATGGCATAAGTTGTTTTGAGAGAATATAAATTAATTCAGCAAGCAATTGACCATTTTAAATTAAATTTGAGTGGTCTTACAGTATTAACAGAAGCTGCAAACGGAAACTACAAGTGGGGCCCGATCATTGCGGCAAAAGCAGGAGCGAAAGTAATTGCATTTGCCAAAAGTTCAAGATTCGGTTCTATAAGAAACATAAAATCAGATACGAATTTATTGGCCAAGAAGCTAAAGCTTACTAAGGGTATAAATTTAGTTTCAAGTTTGAACGCGGATATCTTGAAAAGTGCGGATATAATTACAAATAGCGGCTTTTTAAGACCGTTGAATAGAAGCAAATTGAAGCACTTTAAGGAAACTGCTGTAATTCCGCTAATGTGGGAAACCTGGGAATACAGAAAAAGCGAACTAGATCTTGCTTTTTGTCATAAGAGAAGAATTCCTGTACTAGGTACAAATGAATCTTATAGGTATTTGAATACAATTTCTTATTTGGGGCCGGTTGTGAAGAAGTTATTGCTGGAAAATAATTTGGAGGTATTCAAATGTACTTTTGGGATAGTTGGGGAAGGACAATTTGCAGAAGCAATTTCTAAATCGCTAAAATCCGATGGCGCAAATTGTTTTAATGTCACAAACTTCAGGGGAGAGGATAAGCAAATACTGCAAGAATGTGATGCTCTGATATTGGCTGATCATGAATCAAATACCCGGTATATAGGTTCGAAGTCCAGAATTACGAGTAAAGAAATCAAGAGTATTAACAAAGATTTGATTATAATTCATGTAAGCGGCAATGTTGATCCAAAAGATTTAAGAGCAAACGGATTAAAGTATTACCCAAAGCAAATAGCTCAACCTTTTAATATGAGTGTAACAACAGATTATGCAGGTCCAAAACCGCAGATAGATCTCTTTACGGCCGGCTTGAAAGTTGCTGAGTTGCTTGTAAGACCCAGAATAAAAGGTCTAAGTTATGAAAAGTCTATTTCTGTTGCATTAAAAAATAATCTCTGTCAGGATTTCAGCAAGAGTCAGAAGAAGCTATATTTTTCCTGATCTATGAACATTCAACAAATTTGTGTAATATGAAAGTTTTGATAATAGGAAGATCTGAATATCTTTACGATACGGCAATTGCTTTATCCAATGATCATGTTATATGCGGAATCGTAACTGCAAAAGCTTCGCCGGAGTTTGATAAGAACGAAAATGATTTCAGGAAACTGGCTAAGAAACTCGGAAGCAGGTTTATTTTTAAAAATAAAATAGATAATAAGATATTAGGTGTCATTGATGCATTGAAACCTGATATTGCCATCAGTATTAATTGGGTAAGTATTCTAAATAAGGAAATGACAGATAGATTTAGATATGGAATATTGAATGCACACTTTGGAGATTTACCTTCATACAAAGGAAATGCAGTAATTAACTGGGCACTTATTAATCGTGCCAAATCAATTTCCCTGACTATACATACAATGAAGCCTGGAATAATAGATGATGGTAAAATATTAATGAAACTGCCAATTGCAATTAGTAACAATACAACTATTTCAGATATTGTAGAATTCTGCCGAAAGAACATTCCATTAATGTTTGTTAAAGTATTGAAGATCATCTCAAAAAAGAAATCCGAGGTTCCGAAAGTACGTTTTAAGGCAAAGGATCCTTTCAGGTGTTACCCAAGGCTGCCTGAATACAGTAAGATTGACTGGAACAGATCGGCTGAAGATATTCACGCCTTGGTAAGAGCTTCTGCCAAGCCCTATAGCGGAGCATATTCTTACATGAAAATAAACGGTATAATAAAAAAAGTGTATGTTTGGGAAACTGTACTGCAGTCGTCAAAAACAAAGGATAAGGCAGTACCGGGTCACATCATCAAAAATGATTCACAAACCGGTATAAGCAGCATTTTTACAGGTGAGGGAATTATAGGGCTTAAATCTGTGCAGTACGATGGAGAGGAAATCTTTAAGCCGGGAAAGAAATGGAAAAGCATCAGAATTCACTTTGGAATAGATCTTGAAGCTGAGATCATTTCTCTATACAAGACATTGAGGAAATGATGGGGAATTCTTTAAAATATTTTTTTGCTGATTTTACGCACGAGAATTACAGGAAACTGTTAAAAATCGCTAAACAGAATGACCTGTTTTGTGATTTTACCAATTATAGTCCCAAAGAGAACTTCATTATTTGGAGGCACGATATAGACTTTTCGGTTCATTCAGCGTTTAAACTGGCTGCCATCGAAAGAGAAGAAAATGTAGTTTCCACCTATTATATCCATTTACACAATGAGTTTTACAATCCCCTTGAAAAAGAAATTGCCGATAAGCTTCTCAGCATAAAACAAATGGGGCATAAGTTAGGCTTACATTTTGACACGCACTTTTATGACATCACGAACACCAACGAACTCAGAGATTCACTTAGTTTTGAAAAGAATATTCTTGAGAAGACTTTTGATACAGAGATCCACAGTTTTTCATTTCATAACACAAACGATTTTGTGCTTTCATTCAATGAAGAACTTTATGAGGGAATGATTAATGTGTATTCACGATATTTCCGGGAAGAGGTTCCATATTGCAGTGATTCAAACGGCTACTGGCGTTATGAAAGACTTGAAGATATTCTCGTATCCGCAAAGTACAAGAACCTGCAGGTGCTTACTCATCCTGCGTGGTGGCAGGATAGTGTAATGTCGCCCAGGGAGAGAATTCAAAGATGTGTTAAGGGCAGGGCCGATAATGTAATGAAGAGATATGATGAACTTCTGAGTTCCCAAGACAGAGAGAATATAGATTGGTAATTAGAGAAGATCAAATGCAGAATTATTCAGAATTAAATTTTCACAAATTTATTGATGATGGGCTTAAGCAAATGGGTTATAGAATTGTTCCTGTAACCGGCGAACTTATGACAAATCGTTTAAGCGACTTCATGGGTTTTGTGAATGGAGTCTTTGCAGAATATGCAGAGGTTTACAAATGGAAACCAGTTGATGAAAAATTCTTTCTTAACCCGCTTAAAGATAAGTGGAAATTCAGTTTTACCGTTTTGGATAGTGATGATAAGATTCATTTTCTTAATTTTTCTTCTGTTTATGATGACCACATTCACAATCATTGCACATTTGCAGGAAAGAATTCACGAGGCAAAAACTTTGCAAAATACCATATCCTGAAGCTCTGCCAGGCAGGGCTTGATGCAGGTTTTACCTACCAGGAAGGCTACTGGCCGAAGAATAACAACAGGTCTATCATACTGTATCTTAAAATGGGTTGGCAGATCA
>JAUQWT010000091.1 GCA_030835005.1 Ignavibacteria bacterium
AATATGATCTCGCGATACATTGTCCTTAATGCAATACTATTCTTTCCCTTTGCTATATGGCAGCTGGCGGATCTCAGGAAGTATATTCTGATTGGCGGTGCAATAATTCTAATTGTAGTCAACATGGTATGGAGCTTCTACTACCAGCAGGCCTACAGAGAGGATACTTATGAGGTTGCAGAGCTTACAAAGCGCCTGATTGAAAGAAATTATTTCCAGCCGGATGATAAGATATATTTCGAAATGGTACAGGGCTACTACGATATTTACCCGCTTCAGGTTATCTCTAACAGTCCCGGCAGATTCAACATGGATACTATACCTTCTTACTTTACAGTAGAACCCCCTGCTTCAAAAAAAACATCGAAGAAAAAACGGGAAGAAGAACAGCTGAAACTTAATATTCTGGAAGTCAGAAAATTCATCGAGCAGAAGAAGATCAAACTTTTCATCGTCAGAAGTGACCTTCTCATAGATAAACTTCGAAAGTTAAGTTATAAGTCTGAGGTAATTGGAGATTACCATATCTTCTACATCTCAGAAAGCAAAATAAATTACAAGCGCGGCGAAGGAGAGGATTCCACAGGCCGTAAGATTGATATATCCTCAAACAGAAAAACCTTTGAGCCGGATGAAGTTTCATTCGGTAAAAAACTTATCCTAAAAGAGTTTTACATCGATAACACAAATCTCGGAATGAATCCGCAGACTGTAACGCTTAGGTGGCAGATCGCAGATATTTCCTTTCTTGATAGCCTGGATACTGATGAGGATGAGTTTGGGCGTTATAAGGCAAAACTTGAGCTTACTCCGGTAGATAACGATTCGGCAGCTTTTGATACGTTCACTAATGTTTTTTCCGAAAGGAATGTTGAGGAATTTTTTGATAGTGAAGAGATCAAAAATATTCTGATCCTTAAGCCTTTTGCCATGCTTAACTATTCTGTGAAATTCAAATCGTCACCATTTGAAAGCGGGCTGTACGATATTCATCTATCTGTTCTGGATGAAGTAACAAAAAAAGAGCTGCCTGTTTACTTAGGAGATAGCATCTATGTTCATACATTTGATATTGCTATGCTGAAAGATTCGGTCAAACTGGATTCACTGACAATTGCAAAGAAGATCAGGGAACAGAAGGAAAATTTCCTTAAAAAACCTTACTATCCCATAGGGCGCATAATTGCAATGTTCCCGAATGTGAATTATAATGCGCTGATGAAAAAATCTTCTGACCTTTCGCAGGTAATAATCCGCAACGGCTTTATGCTGCCGTTTTTGAACCGCTACCAGGGCGATCACATGCTGGATATCGTCTTTACGTATTTTTAATACTGCAGATTAACCCATTTCGATTTTGTATTTTTCTAAATGCAATTTTTCAGGAACATTTGCAGAACAGCGGAGTAAAACCCTTAATAACAAAATTCAAAAAAACTAAATTCACAGTATTATGTTTGCAAAACTATCAAAAACAGGCTTTTTATGCATTTTTTTGCTTATGATGGGATTCATGAATCATACTTCTTTTTCTGGAGGCAACGGCCTTTCCGTCGGCGAAACTGTTCCAAACCCAGAGTTTCTCCCGATTCAAAAATTCACCGATAAGCCGCGCACCATGAAATTGCAGGATTATAAAAAGGACCAGATTCTCCTTATCGCAATAATGCCGGACCTTACTGAAAACAACAGCATTTCAAATGTTATTACCGGCGCTTTTGATGCTTATTTTTCAAAGCGTTATGCGTTTTCAGGCGATAGCTATAGTTATATCGCAGACTATCCGGTAAAAGTACTCATTGTTGCCAACAATAACCGCTCAGATGTTGCTGATTATCTTGAGAAACAAGATTTTGATTTTGATATCACTCCGGATATAAACATGGATTTTGCCCATAGCTTTGCAGTAATACATTGGAGCTCCGGCGAAACAGCCTCGCATGTTTATGTGGTGGACAAAGAGAACAAGATAGTTTATGCAGACCATAACTACAAAGGTGAAGGCGAAAAACTAAAAACAGTTCAAAAGGAGATCAGCTCGCTTCTTGGAATTGAGGAAAAACACGAAATCAGCATTGATAGATATACGGCGTTAATGCCTGGTGATAATGCGCGTGATTTTGAGTATACTATAAACGGTTCAACAGCAAAGCTCTCTGATTTGATCGGAAGAAAAAATGTACTGATCGCTTTCTATCCGGCTCCGTTCAGCATCGGCTGCATGATGGAAACAAAAAGATTTGATGCTTTTGTTGAAAATAAGTATGACGCTTCGGGAAACCAGAACAATAAATACCTGGATACAGATGAAGACCTTGAAATATTGATGGTAAGCATCTCAAATGGACAGATAATAAACAAATGGAAAGACGATATGGGCTTTAAAAATGTAAAAATGGTGGGCGATCTGACGGGAGAGATATCTTCTAAGTACAGCAGCTACAATCCGCTTGGGTATAATAACCGCACTGTGTTTTTAATAGATAAACAGGGCAAGGTCAAGTATATCGATTGGGATTACATTGTTGATGATTATGATTATTCACTGGTCATGGATC
>JAUQWT010000092.1 GCA_030835005.1 Ignavibacteria bacterium
CTGCCAAGAATTTCTTCTCTGTTTTCTTCATCAATACTCAATAACTCATCCTGAATCAAGTGAGAACCGAGATTTGAGGTCATGATAATAATTGTATTCTTGAAATTTACTGTTCTGCCCTGAGAATCGGTTAGTATGCCATCATCAAGTAACTGCAACAAAATATTAAAAACATCAGCATGAGCCTTTTCGATCTCATCAAGCAGAACAACACTATATGGTTTCCTTCTGACTGCTTCGGTCAGCTGGCCTCCTTCTTCATAGCCAACATATCCAGGCGGTGCACCGATCAGGCGGCTGACAGAAAATTTTTCCATATATTCGCTCATATCAATTCTGATCAGATTGTGCTCATCATCAAAAAGAAATTCAGCAAGTGCTTTGGCTAGTTCAGTTTTTCCCACGCCGGTAGTGCCAAGAAAAATGAACGACCCAATCGGGCGGTTCATATCCTGCAATCCTGCACGGCTTCTCCTTATTGCATTTGCTACTGCACTAATTGCTTCATCCTGCCCTATAACACGCTTGTGCAGATTCTCTTCGATATGCAAAAGCTTTTCACGCTCTCCCTCAAGCATTTTCGATACCGGAATACCTGTCCACTTTGCAACTATTTCAGCAATATCTTCTGATTCAACTTCTTCCTTGAGCATCTTCATATCTTTTTGAAGCTCATTGAGCATCGCTGATCTTGAGGCGATCTTCTTTTCTAATTCTATAATCTTGCCGTAACGTATCTCTGCAACTTTACCCAGATCTCCCTGCCGCTCATAATTCTCAGCTTCCAGTTTCAGGTTTTCCGATTCTTCTTTCATCCCGCGAATCTCGGAAATCAGTTCCCTTTCCTGAAGCCAATGAGCTTTGAGTTCGTCCCGCCGGGAGCTCAGTTCTGCAATTTCTCTTTCAATTACCTGCAGTCTCTTAAAAGCAGGATTTTCCTTTTTTTGTTTAGCCATAGTTATGTAATTTATTCCTTTGAGCAAAGATAATGAACCGGCTCAATTGATAAAATGAATAGAATATTACGAAATACTTATCTATATTTGCTGATAATTCAATGAAAAATAAAGCAAAAACAACACCTGGCAAAAAGGCGATTGTTTATAATATTGATAAAGATTATTCAAAGTATTACTGGCTGATAGTCCCCTTACTTGTCATAATTTATTACATTTACAGCCGTTATTCTAATGGTTTTTATCAGGATGATGAAGTTGCGCATTTCATAAATATGCGCGATTTCTGGAGCGATCCGTTTATTATCATGTCCAACTGGGGCAAACCCGGGTGGAAGATATTTATGGTGCTTCCTTCACTGCTTGGTTATGATTTTACTGTAATTTTTAATTCGATAATCACTGCATTTACCGCTTACTTCACAATTTTGCTTGCAAAAGAGCTGAAACTAAGAAACAGCATACTTGCAGGAATACTATTCGCTTTTCAGCCTCATCTGGTCCAATTGGCTTTCAGAAGTTACGCTGAGGTATTTACCGGCCTGCTTTTAGTTCTCACATTGTATTTTTACTTTAAAGATAAACTTATCATTTCAGCATTAATGTGCGGATTAGCTTTTACTGTCAGACAGGAGTCTGCTTTGCTCTGCCTTATCCTTGCAATCTTTATGATCATGCAGAAGAAATATGTGCCGATCCTTTATATAGCAATATTTCCTTTAATTATAAACCTGATTGGATTTCTTAAAACAGGTGACCCCATTTGGGCATGGACTGAAATGCAGAGCTTGAGCGATTTTAACCTGGGTATTGATAGAAGCTTCTTCCATTACTTTCAGGTATTTATTTACATTGCAGGGCCGGTTGTGTTTACTTTGTTTTTAGTCGGTGTTGTATATCCGTTCACATTAAAGGACAAAAAAGAATTCATAAACCGTGAACTAATAGTTTATTTATTCTTCTTTGTAGTTTTATTATTCCAGTGTTATCTGGTTGTCAAAGGAACAAACCCGGGTTCATGGAGGTATTTGCTGCAAGTAAGCCCGTTTGCTGCAATTATTGCACTTATTGGTTTTGACCAGGCATTGAATATGAAGGTCAAGAAATATGTACTTTCTGTATTTGCCGCTTCTGCAGTGATCATTCTATTGTTTCTTTCCAAAGAATCTACCGGATTATTATTAACAGAAAAAACAGAATATATTAAGCTTCTAACTGCTGCAGCACTAATGGCGGGATTTATTCTAATGGTGTTAATGAGCCGGGAGATCAAGTTCGGTCAAATATTGATACTAACCGCCCTTCTTTCAGTTGGATATACTTTCTACACAGAAAAGCCGAAGCAGCAGGGACCGGAGAACATTACCGTAAACCAAATGGCAGACTGGTATAAGAGTAATGTGGATAAATCAACCCAGGTTTTGTATAATCACAGTCTGATACTTTTTTACGGAGATATTTTTGGTGAGCAAAAGAAGAAATTTACTATACTTACAAAAAAATCACTTGAAGAGGCTCCCAAAGGCACAATTATTGTTTGGGATTCCCATTACAGCTACCGGCCGGAATATAAATATGATACACCGCTTGAATTTTTGCAGAACAATCCCAATTATAAATTATTGAATCAGTTCATGTCTTCAGACAAGAGATTTGGAGCATTTATTTTTGAAAAAATTTGATACCGGAATATTATGAAACCAACAACAGAGACATTTGAAGAGTGGAATGAAGAACATGCAATTAAGCATGACCTGGACAAGTTTTACAACCATCCAAATCCGAT
>JAUQWT010000093.1 GCA_030835005.1 Ignavibacteria bacterium
GAAGTATCGTTTAAAGCCAGCCCTGTTACTATGAACTCTCCCAGCCCCCCTGCCCCGATGAAAGCCGCAAGTGTTGCCGTTCCGATATTTATCACTGCTGCCGTCTTTATCCCTGCAAAAATTGTCGGCATTGCAATAGGAATATCAACATATCTGAGCCTCTGCCACAGGGTCAAACCCATTCCCGTTGCAACTTTACGGATCACAGGGTCAACAGAAAATAACCCGATCGCAGTATTTCTGAGTATCGGAAGAAGCGAATAAAGGAACAGAGCAGCTATGGCGGGAACCAGCCCGATTCCAAACAGCGGGATCATTAGCGCAAGCAGAGCTATTGAAGGTATTGTCTGCAATAGTCCCGTAAAGTACAGAACCGGCTTCGAAAGTTTTGAGAATACCGAAAGTAATATTCCAAGCGGCACGGCAAATATCACAGCAATAAGAAGCGAAATGGCAGTAATCTCAAGATGCCGTAATGTCTTCTGAAGAATCTCTGAAGAAGCCGACTTATTTTCGAACTTTGAATCTGCTCTCAGCAAACCCTTTGTTTTCAAAAATTCATTCGCTGTCTCAGCAAAAGTCTTATTCTCATAAAGCACCTTTGCATTTAGCGATTGCATAATGCTGTCATTAAGCGTACCGCCAAGTGTGTTAATGATATTTTTTACCCTCTCATCAAGATTCATGCGGTATAGCGGAACACCCAGATATCCCGGAAAGTAATTCTTATCATCTTTTAATATCACAAGGTCATACTTAGGTATTTCGCCGTCGGTTGAGTAAACATCTGTCAGCTCGATCTTACCTTCATCTAGTGCCTGGTATGCAAGCCCGTGGTCAATGCCTGTTGGATTCATCTTTAATCCGTAAACTCCTGCCAGATTCTCCCACCCGTCTTTGCGCTTAAGGAATTCATAACTTACTGCTGTTTTGATATCCGGGTGAGCGGCCAGATCAGAAATTGTTTTCAGTCCATACTTCTCGGCTGTCTTCTTTTTCACCGCAAACGCATAAGTATTGTTGAATCCAAAACTCCCGCCTGTTTCAAGGTTATATCCCGACTTTAGCTTTTCATTCAGTTCAGAATCACTCAGCTTAGTGCTTAATTTCAAAATCGCCTCAGAGATCGTACCGGTATATTCGGGATAGACATCTATCTGGTCATTCTTCAGCGATTCAAAGCAAACAAGTGTCCCTCCTAGATTAAAATTGCGCTCAACTTTGTATCCTTTAGCCTCCAGTAGTTGTGAGATCATTTCTCCTAAAATGTACGATTCATTGAAATGTTTTGCCCCTACCCTTATAGTCTGTGTGCTGGATGCACTGCATAGAAGAAGTAATATTAATAATGACCTTTTCAACTGATCCTTTGTTTCAAAAAGTTCTTGACAAACTCATTTGAAGGATTGTTTAATACATCTTCTTTTGATCCGTATTGCTGAACAATTCCTTTTTCAAGTATCATGATATTATCTGCAAGCTTTATGGCTTCGTCAAGGTCATGAGTAACAAGCACAATTGCACGGGGCTCGATCTTCTGCATGTTAAGAAGCTCTGCGTGTATCTCATTCCTGGTCGTATTATCAAGTGCGCCGAATGCTTCATCAAGTAAAAATATCGGCGGATTAAGTATCATTGCACGGCAGATACCAACTCTCTGCTGCTCACCCCCTGAAAGCTGATAAGGAAACTTAGTTTTAAAACGGGGCTCAAGGTTTACAAGGCTCATCAGCATATCAAGCCTTGTTTCTGTAACGTGCTTAAGCTGTTTGGTGATGTTTCCAAGAAGGGCAATATTATCATAAACGCTGAGATGCGGGAAAAGTCCCGTACCTTGAACTGAATAACCTATCTTTAGCCTGATCTTGTTGATCGCATCATAGTTTAAAGGCGCATCAAATACTTCGACTGTCCCTTCTGTAGGGTGAATTAGCCCGTTTATGATCTGCAGCAGTGTCGATTTCCCGCTTCCGCTTCTGCCAACAATTACGGTTATTTTTTTATCCTCAATGCCCAGCGAAAGCTCTGTAAGTGCCGCTGAGGCATCATATCTGTGCGAAACATTTTCAAATTTAATGATGTTCATTTACTGAGTGTAAGTTCTCATTTGAAGAATACTAGAACAATACATAATTTATCTTCTGGAGTTAACTGCAAATAATTGTGTTTTTGATGTTATTGTCATTCTGAACCCGATCTATCTGGCGAAGAATCTATTATCAAATCAAAATGGATGCTTCACTGCGTTCAACATGACAAGATTTTGATTCATAAACAACTTTCGTGTATCATTTTTTTGCAGCGTACTAAGATGAAAAATATTCAAGGTAAAATTGAATTTCAAATTCCTGCATTAACAGGTATATTAGTAAATTATCCTGTAAAACTACTAATAAAATATCAAAATGGAAAATCAAAAGAGCGTTCTGAATATCGGCGATATAGAAAACTCTCTAGCCGGAGTTGAATCAGACAAAATATTTTCTATG
Organism: Ignavibacteria bacterium; assembly: GCA_030835005.1. GTDB lineage: Bacteria > Bacteroidota > Ignavibacteria > Tepidaquicellales > OLB5 > OLB5. Next base: position 2,490 of record JAUQWT010000093.1, read on the forward strand.
TTCAGAAAAGTACGTAGAATGACTATTGAACTGTGTGAGCCTCTTGAGATTGAAGACTTTGTTGTTCAAACTGAATGCTTTATGAGTCCCCCGCGCTGGCATATTGGCCACGTAACCTGGTTCTATGACCAGCTCCTGAAAAAGTATTTCAAAGATTACAAACCGTACAAAGAAGATTTTTCATATTACCTGAATTCATATTACCAGGCTTTCGGAACGCCTTTCAACAAAAGCAAACGCGGCACGATCTCAAGGCCTACAGTCAAAGAAACAATTGAATACTGGAATTACATAAATCGCATGGCAGCAGAATTCTTCAATTCAACTGAGATCAAGCTGAATATCCTTAAAGATTTCATGCTTGCCTTTAACCATGAGTGGCAGCATCAGGAATTAATGGTGTATGACCTGCAGCATTTACTGCAGGATAAGTACCATCCTAAAGAGATAAAAAAAATTCCCGGTACAAACGGGCACGGCAGCAAGAAGGAAATGATAGATATCCCGGGCGGTATATATGAACTGGGATTCAATATCTTAAGCTGGAAAGACCAGTTTGCTTACGATGTTGAAATGCCGCAGCATAAGGTTTATCTTAACGATTACTCTATTGATAACACCCCCGTTACTAATGCTGATTATCTTAATTTCATTAATGACGGCGGTTACAAAAGTTATAAGTTCTGGCTTGATGAAGGATGGCAGTGGGTTAAGGCGAGCGGAATTGAAGCCCCAATGTACTGGGAAAAAGATGAAAACGGAAGCTGGTTCAGATGTGATTTCAAAGGCAAACGATTCATTGAAAATTTCCCGAATGAACCCGTCACCAATGTAAGCTTTTTTGAAGCTGATGCATATGCCAGGTGGGCCGGCAAAAGGCTCCCAACAGAAGCCGAGTGGGAAAAAGCCGCAAGCTGGGATGAAGATAAATCTGCAAAACGCCTCTATCCCTGGGGTAACGAAGAACCAACAGATTTCCATGCAAATCTGCTTGAATCAAGAATATGGTCGCCTGCAGATGTGTTTACATACGAAAAGGGCAGAAGCTTCTACGGCTGCTATGGAATGATAGGTGATACATGGGAATGGACCGGAAGTGAATTTACAGCTTACCCGGGATTTAAGACGGGATTTGCAGAATATAATGATAAGTGGTTTTCTAATCAGAAAGTGTTAAGAGGCGGCTCATTCGGTACTCCAAAGCTATCAACCCGTAACACATACCGCAATTTTTTCAAGGCACATGAGCGGTGGCTGCTCAGCGGATTCAGATGCGCAAAATAGTCAATTTGGATTTACGTCCGCCGGTGGGCGGATTTCGTCCGATTTACATTGGACTCAAAGTTAAGAATTATGAATTGAGATGATGTAGGTCAAGGGCACGTTGAATCCAGATCAATTGGAATAAAATCCCTGCCTGCAGGAAGGCAGGCCGTATTCGGTGTTTTGACTATTGAGCAACTATTCAAACGTCAAACGCGTGCGTTTGACATAATTTTCTCCATTTCCATCACTTCTTCATCATGCATAATTCGAAATAATCTTTTTCATCTTTCCACTTATCACTTATTCTTAATCCTGCTTTTGAAGAGAGTTCATTTATCATTTCATCAGTAAACTTGTATGAATTCTCTGTATGGATAGTCTCATTTTCTTGAAAATGGATAACCTTGCCTATACTGCTTATATTTACATCCTGCCTGGAAATTGAAACCAAATGCATTTCAACTCGGCTTTCAAGTGGATTAAAGAATGCTCTATGCGAAAACTTGGAAATATCAAATTCGCCGCCAAGCTCGTTATTTATCCTTGTAAGAATATTCAGGTTAAACTTCGCAGTCACTCCCGCAGCATCATCATAAGCCGCATTCAAAACATTCTCTTCTTTCACCATATCAAAGCCTGCAAGCAGAGTGTCGTCTTCATGCATATTATTGCTGACGTGACGAAGGAAATAACCTGCATGCGGCATATCAAAATTCCCAATACTCGAGCCGAGGAAAATTATCAGCTTCGGTTCTGTTATGAGGCTGTTTACAACTTCAAGTGATTCCTCATACTCCCCTATTATTCCGTGTACACTAAGCCCTTCAAATTCTTCGATTAAATGCTTGCCGCCGTCAAGCAGTATTTCAGAAACGTCGATAGGAACATATGTTATTCCGCTGTTTCTCTTCGTAAACGCATTCAGAATGAACTTCGTCTTTTCAGAGTTACCGCTGCCAAGCTCAACGATAACACGTTTATCATTATTGAGCTCCGCAATAAATGCAGAAACATTCTTGAGAATTGATGCTTCAGTGCGTGTAACGTAGTACTCGGGAGTTGTGCAGATCTGCTCAAACAATTCAGAACCGTAAGCGTCATAAAAGTATTTCGGCAGAAGTGTTTTTGGATCGGAAGACAATCCATGCAGAACATCTTCTGCAAATGAGTTCTTATGCTGAGCGTTCACAGCTCTTATGAACTTTAACCGGTCATTGATGGCTTGCTCGGTAAAATCAGGCAATATTTTAAGTGATTCAGGCAAAATGAAGTTATTGTATTTGAGCGGCTGCTATAAGTTAGTAATAAATTTTATTAATAAACACAGCTTTACCTCTTCAAGAAATGCCTATTTTAGTACTTCCCCTGAGAAAACCTTCACTTCTGAACCTTTTGCAAAGGTAATATTAAACGGGTAAAGCTGATTTAAGAAATCCCATTTATTCCCGTAAATCGCTCCAAAATCAAAATCATGTTTGAATTTAATAATGGGATAGATTTCCCAGAACGGATGCTCAACTCTATATATTAATGGCTTGCCGTCACGCGAAGTTCCGAATCCCCATTCATGCTCTTTAAAAAAATGTTGGGTAGAGTTAATAGCCGGTAATTGCGGATTGTTTTCTGCCTCCAGATCTATACTATAAACCTTCTTGTTATAATTGATGGTATGATTCAGAAATATTGTGCCATTTTTAGCTATACTGCTTGTCATCTTAATCGCTTTATAGTTCTCATTATAAATCAAATTTGCAACCAGCGGGATTGCCGCCCTTGGAACAAATTCCCTAATGAATACTACTCCCCTTTTTTCTTTATTCTTCACATAAAACCTAAGGTTGATCTCAGGGAAATTAACATGATACGGTACTTTGATTCCTTTGACCCTTGTCTCGAGAAAATCAAATGCTACAAGGCTCACAAATGCATTACCGTTAATAGTATCGGCAGCCAGTCCTTTAGGCATATATTCTTCAAGCGCTTCCGGGCTAACACTGTAAGTGACCAGTACAAGATTCTCCCATCTTGCACTCAGGAATACTTTTTCACCCGTCATGTATTATTGAGATCTGATTTAATAATCGGTTTCAGGTTCATTGTGTATTGAAATAAGTACACGGCTGATGAAGTAAGCAATTATTGCGCCTGTGACAACATCACTCAGCCAGTGCTGGTTATGATAGATACGGCTTATACAGGTTACAACTGCAAGAAGGTAATAAAATGATTTCAGGTAGATGTTCTTTGTTGTTGAAGCAAGTATTGTTGATAGCGCAAATGAAACCGCGGCATGGCCTGAATAATATGAGAACATATCATTGTTCGAAAAATTCCACCCGTAAAAAGCCAGATCACCGCGGTTTGTATATGGCCGCCATCTGCCAAAAAGTGACTTGGCAATGAGCGTCAGCAGTCCCGAAAAAACAAATGCCTCTCCAACCAAAAGCCCCGTTTCCCGCAGCCGGTATTTTTTGAGTATAAATCCGCCAATATAAGCGCCCAAAAAGACATACAGAGTAGGCTGGCCGTTACCGTACCACCTGCCGAAATCATAAATTGAATTAACTATTGAATTCTTGTATGAGGTAATTATACTCCACGCTGCCGGATCAAGGTAGAACGACGACATAATAGCAAACAGGCAGGCAAGTGATATCTCCCAATGGCTGAATAACCGCCTGAACGCCATCGGGTACACTTTGACGAATGCACTGCCGATATGCTTCCCGTCTTCCCTGAACATTTGCTTTATTGATGAATACATTTTGCAATAATATCAATAATTAAGGGCTTTTTGAATGTATTTCTAAATCTGCTGCAAAAAAAAGAGAAGATGCTACCTTCTCCTTATAACTTGTCAAAATCGTTCTTTTACATTTCTGATAAACAATTTAACCTTTTATCTTGTATCTCGCGGCTCGTTACTTGAAACCTGCAGCCCAAAACCTCCTTACCCCGCCCAGATAAGCCCGTCAACAAATTCATAGAATTTATCCAGCCTGTACCACCCGGCTTTTCCATCCTCTGTTTTTATGTAATACCAATCGCACATCATATCATACATATAATTCTCCTGTTCATTGCATGATGGAGTAATATCAGCCTTCACAATTGTTATCTTTGTTCCTGGTTTTAACACAGCAGATACCTCAGAATCATCATACCTGTATTTTAACAGTCTGAAACTTTCTTTAACTGTTGCTTCCTGATTTACATCATAGAAATCTTCTTTTTCAAAAGTAAGCGTTTTATTTTTCGAATCAAACCTGTATTTGAATTTGATTCCCCAGAATCCCATCCATCCGTGCTCGGTCAGTATCTTATTTCCGGTTGATTCAACTCCATAATTTCCCGGCAGTCTCCCGCATTCAACTATTTTTCCGTTTATGAATTGATAAAAATGCATATCAGCCTGGTCGCTTGAGCCGTAACCCTTTACTATGACTTCTCGCAGATTGTCGTTTCTGTCCATATCTATGATTTGCAGATCAGAGCCATACCCTTCAACAAAAGTGCCCTCTGCCCTGGCATTGTTTATGGTCAAAACAAACGGCGAGCTATCCTCAGTTTGCTTGAGATTTATCTTTTCATCACTGCCATCAAAGTTCAGATCAAAATAAAATGTTGTATCTTTTACTCCGGCAAAAAGAACGGAACAATTCAACACTAAAGCCAACAAAAATACTTTTTTCATAGATTTTCTTTGTTTTCTAACTTTCAATTATCTAATGTTATATATTATTTATTATTTGTTAATTGCTAATTGTCTCTTCACCAGCGCCCACGCAGCAAGGGTCATACCGTCATAAATTTCATTACTGCTTATCATTTCTTCAATTTCTCCTGCTGAAAAGTTCAACAATTCAAATTCCTCAGAATCGTCTTTTTTATACTCACCGGATGGCTTTAAGTTCCTTGCAATGTAGACCTTACAGATTTCGTCTGTAACTCCGTTATACGGATTGAACTCTCCCGCATAACTTAATTCACCGTCATAACCTGTTTCCTCGATCAGCTCCTTGCGGGCCTCATTATCGTGATTATCCTGCTTCTTAACGCCTCCTCCCGGAAATTCAACACTGAGGCGGTCGTTAAGGTAGCGGTATTGCTTCACCATTATAATTCTCCCGTCCGGAAGAACAGGAATAATGAATGCCGAGCCGTTAGTATGAACGTAATGGTATTCCCCTTTCCTGCCATTAGAATAAAGGTATTCGTCAACTATATAACTCCACCAGTTGTTCACGAATTTGATCTCTGTTGTAAGTTTCTTCCAGCGGTCTAATTTCATATAAAATATTCTGTTATTTTCTTTGGAATTGAAAATACTCTTAAATTTCTCTAAATTTGCGAATTAACATTATAAATAAAATGGCAAAGTCGAAGTACGTATCTAACAAGAACGAAACTATACCGCTTTTCAAGAATCCATTTCTTGAGTACTTTTCGCACATCCATCCTGTTACTCCTGTGGTTGTTTTTGTCCCTGTACTTTTGGTCTGTGCATATTTCGGATTTCAAAGAGTACCGGTTATAAACGGCGTGATCTCATATTTTGGCGGAATACTGCTGTGGACTTTAATTGAATATGTTATTCACCGCTGGGTTTTCCATTATGACCCTACGACCTTAACAGGAAAGAAGATACATTTTCTTGTGCATGGCATTCACCATGATTATCCCCGCGACGCAACACGGCTTGTAATGCCGCTTCTTGTAAGTGTGCCTCTTGCAACATTTTTCTTTTACCTTTTCATGATGATATTCGGGAATTATTATCTTTTGGTCTTTTCCGGATTTGTTCTTGGTTATGTAAGTTATGATTCTATTCATTACGCAACACATCACATAAATTTAAAAGGAAAAGTCGGCGGCTTTTTAAGATCTTACCATCTGCGCCATCATTACGAAGATGATCATACGGCTTATGGAGTTTCCAATCCTTTGTGGGATTATATTTTCAGGTCAATTCCAAGTTACATGATAGACCTGAACAAGGTTCCTGATATTGAAGTTGAGGCTAAACCTAAGCCTGATATTGAAGCCGCAGATAAGAATCTGGAGCAGCCGATTAAAGGTTAAGTTCTGCAGTAAATTGGAGTGTCAAAAAAGGAGGAATTGTTTCCTCCTTTTTAATTGCTTACATGGCCTTCATTTCGTTGATCTCCTTGGTAAGGAAATAACTCATTGCTATCCTTATAGCAACAATGCCTCCAAGCTCAATCAATTCTTCACTTGTTGGCTTAAGGATTGTTTCAATTATATCAGCCGCTATTAAAAACTCAAGCCCCAGCAGAATATAGTACCCAAAATCCATACGTATCTTGTTCAGTGCATCAAGCCTGTACTTTCCGCTGAACCTGCCAAACTCATTCTTTAAGAACAACAGTATTGCGATCAGCCCGCCATAGATCATTATGGCAAAGCTGACAGCTTCAACACTCTTTGCGATATAATAGAAGATCTCCTGCATGTATAAATGATATTATTTCACGGCAAATTAGTGATTATTATTCAAATCAAACATACAAATAAAAAAAGCCCTATGGAATTACCATAAGGCCCTTTGAACTATTAAACTATCCGTCCTATTTTAAAAGCACCATCCTCTTCGTATCTATAAAACTTTCAGTCTCCATTTTATAGAAATACACTCCGCTGCTCAAATTTCCTGCATCAAAATTCACATTATATGCTCCTGCATCCAGTTCTTCGTTTACAAGTACAGCAACTTCTTTCCCTGCGATATCATATACCTTCACAGTGACAAATCCGTGATCCGCAATTCGAAATCCGATATTTGTAACCGGATTGAAAGGATTCGGATAATTTTGCGAAAGTTCAAATCTGACCGGAAATTGATTATTCACCAGCCCAATCGGGTCGCCTGAACATCCGCTTGCCGAATACATGTTATCCGGACCTTCTTCAGAATATATTAAAAGGCAGCTGTCATTATCAACATACCTGAACAGTGCTTTTGGAGCAATTTCATTTGCGGAAGAAAAGTAATTCATTTTTGAATTATGCGTAGTTGCCCCGGTAGAATTCACCGATATGTAATGAATGCTGTCTGTCGCTGCATCAGTTAAAAATGAAACGTAATGTGTATTACCGTCTCTGACTCCAACTATCTCAGGATGGTAGTTTACGTTTACCGGACTGCCCCAAAGCACACTTTCATTGAAAGCACCGCTGAAGTTCCCGAAATTTGACGAGCGGAACCATTTAACATTCCACTGGGCTGCATTTGGACTGGACTGCTTGAAGACACAGACAATTGAACCGTTATCATTGCCGTTTGATGAAAGCCTGCCATAGGTTTTAAATGCACCGGGCTCACTTCCGCCCGTGGGGCCAATTGATGAAGCTGGCGGATTTCCGTTGATATCAGCTTTTGCAAAGTAAAGCTTAGTGCTGTCAAGTCCACCTGAGTAAGATACAATGACGGAATCAGAACCATTGTAAAAATACGCTATATCAGTGTAAACAGTACTCAAATAATTTGGATTTGGCGATACTTCTTTCCTGTTGAAAACCGGTTCCATAAAAGTTATTGATGGTGCCGCCGGAGAATATGGAGTTAAACATCTTGCATATTTCTGCGAATATACTCTATTTCCAAGTCCGTCGAGTGAATCGAACGAACATGCAAAATAGAGATATGGTGTATTCAAATATCTCGCATTATCAGAAGTAACTCTCAGACCGTAGTATCTCTTGAGCGAATCTGCCCCGGGCCAGACCATAATATTGGCAAAACTGCCGTTGATACTGGGCACTTGAAGTACAAAAGCCCCAACTGCCCATCTGGAAATATTACCAAGTCCGGTATTATATCTCTTATATCCAAAAGTTGCCCACAGATATCTTTGCCCTGTGACATTTTCCATAAGCTCAAGATCCATATCATCGTATGTCAGTTCATCACCCGGGTTTAGGTTGCCCGAAACATAGGTCACCCAGCTTGCACCACCGTTATTGGTGTAACATACTTTCAGTGTATCAGGGCTTAACGAATCGGCAGAGTACATAATAACAGCCCATATCCTGCCGGCATTGGCTCCTCGCTGTTCAATTGCTGCAGCAATACATTTCACTTTCCCTGCATTATTGTAAATTCTGGCATTGTTAACAAATTCTGTGCCGTTAGAAAATACTTCAGGTTTTTCAATGTATCGCAATACTCCGCCGTTTACTGGTGCCTGCATTGTTGAATTATTGCCTGTTAACTGTTCCAGCTCAAAGTTCAACTGAATTATTCGTGTAAGATTTGCAGTATTATCTTCGTGCTTCAAACGATTCAGCTCTTCTTCGATGCTTTTTTGCTTATCAGTTATAATTAGTCCTGAATTGAGGGCTTTTCGTTCAGTAACATCTTTATTGATATTCTTAGCGTAAATGCTTTCCCGGAGTAAAAGCACAACAAATACCAAAATAAAAATGTAAACTAATTTTTTCATGATTTTCCTTTAATTATTAGTTTATAAAATATCCCAAAAAAGCTTTTGGGAAATATCGAAAAATTCAAAGAATGGATGATTATCCTGATTCATTGAGAATTTTTATCAAAACCGGAACAGAAGGCTTTTGTTAATATTATTGTGAGGGTTTGACTGAATTGTTATGCTCTACTGCAAAAATATTATATTCCCATTAAAGTTACAACCAAATTCCTGCTCCCGCCGTGATTGCGGTGTTCGCAAAGGTAGATACCCTGCCATGTCCCCAGATTCAATCTGCCGCCTGATACTGGTATCAAAAGACTGCTGCCTATGATAGAAGTCTTTATGTGAGAAGTCATATCGTCCGGTCCTTCAAATGTATGCTCATAATGATCAGCATCCTCAGGAACCATCAGGTTGAAATGGGCTTCCATGTCAGTACGCACGGAAGGATCAGCATTTTCGTTGATAGAAAGCGAAGCAGATGTATGTTGGATAAACACACTGCACAAACCGGAAGCGATCTCTTTCAGTTCGGGAATATGCTTCAGGACTTCATCGGTAACGATATGAAACCCTCTTGATCTCGGCTTCAATGAAAATTCTTTCTGAAAAACCTTCATCCTTTGCCGTTTAGATTAAGCTTATCCTGCTTTTTCTTTTTTTCATCATCATAAGACGTTTTGATTATGAAAAAAAGATAGGCAGCAAACATCAGGACTCCAAGAACAGCAAATATTAAAATAGCACCATCCATAATGCTAAAATAAATAAGGTATAACGTAATAAACAGGTAAAATCAAATAATCACCACTTCTTGCTTTTGATATATTTTACTGATTCAGAGATAAGCTTTTTAAGGATTTTAATATCAATATCTTCAAGCTTTTTAACATATAAACACGATACACCTGATTTATGCTTTCCAAGTTTCTTCAATAATTCCTTTTCATGCTTATTGTTGCAGAAGAGGTAAATTGAAAGCGCCGCCTTCCTGGGTGAAAACCCGGTCAAACACATCTCACCCTCATGCCCTGATGCGTATTTGTAATGGTAACTCCCGAATCCAATGATCGAAGGTCCCCACATCTTCGGTTCCTCCTTTGTGATCTTCTTCATCATTTCAAGCAGTTTAAATGAGTCTTCCCTCTTAGTCTTATCCGGTACAGAATTAATGAATTTTTCAACGCTTACTTTGGTTGGTTTGGTTTTTTGTTCAGTCATTGGGCTCAGAATTAGTTATTGAATTCTTATTTCAGATTGAAGTATGTTCTATTTCAATTTCAAAGGGCCAACTGCATTAGATATAATCAGCATCAATACTGCAAAGATCAATTGAATGATCAAAAAAAGTGTTCCCAACCCCAACGTAAGCCATGCCGCATAATACAATCGGTTTTTCTTCCTCGCCGAGCGTGCCTTTTTCGGGTTACCGGGATCGTAATAAACAGCAGCAATGTCTCCCTTTTTATATTCAGGCGGATTGCTGGAAAATGGCTCGGTAAACTCAAATTCTATGCCGCTGATATCTTTGAACCTCACGCGCGGAGAATATGTCCCTGCCCCTGTTGAGCTTCC
>JAUQWT010000094.1 GCA_030835005.1 Ignavibacteria bacterium
CCAAAGAAGTTTACTTCGTCAGCATCTGGCCAGCCGTCTATACCGTTATCCTCACCTACATCTAATTGCCCGCTTCCGTTTTTATCTTCTGTGTGATAATTTATGTTTTGGTTTGTCGTATTCAGCGGCATCCTTTTTGTAGTAATGATCTTTTCAGAAATTGCCCCAAGATCAATGATCATTTTAGCAGAATCACTGGAAATTGGGTTACCTCCGTTAACCTGCATCCAAACTTCAATATAGTTAATGTTTTCATCAACAAGATTTGTTTGTGAAGTATTAAGGTATTTAAAAACACCGCTCCATTTGTTAATATTTGGTCCTTCACTGGTGAATTCCTGCTGGTTTATATAATTGTATGGCCCTACTGTATCCGGTCTTATATTAAATACAAAAGGAGTCAAAGTTTGGTTTTGATTGCTGGCGATGCTTCTGTTTGGATAAACTTCAAGAATTGGAACATTGTTTAACAAATTATACCATTGCAGTTTGGACCTTTTCCTGCTCATCAAGCTGTCTCTTGCGTCTTCGTTTCCAAATACCGGTACAAGCAGGGGATCAACAGGAATTGATGAGAGTGTCCATGAAAGCGGGTTCAGCCCTAGCGGGATTATTTTCTTCACTCCTTCAAAGTCATCAACGTAAGCAACTGCTTCACCATTATCACTGGGTATTCTGCTTTTCAAAGTGTTAGGGTCAGGCAGCATAAATGCTACTTCACCTTTTAAATTCAATATCGATTCTTCTTTAGTATTATATCCCGGTATCTTATTTACAAGTTTGGTCAGGAAATTCATCTTGATATCCGCCGAAGCATCAAAACCTATAATAGTATTGTTTGTCGGTTCTTCGCCAATCCTGATCTTGTCATTTAATGTCTGCTGTTTGAGGTTTATGAGTGTAAAACCGATGTAACTTGTCTTGTTAAGCTGGAGCTCTGCCCTTGTGCCCAACAATGTTTTTGAAGCAAGCTGGAACAGGTCATTTGTTTCGTAAGTAATCTTAAGGTTTGCACCGGCAATCAATGCGCTGTTATTAATTATCAGCAGTTCACCAAGGGAATAGTCTATCGAATAATCAACGCCTGGTGTAAGTTCAACCGATCCGTTAAAAACTTTTACGCTTCCTTCTACAAGGTTGAAACCAAGATTATATCTTGAAGATGCCTCGCCTTTTGCTTTGCCCTTTAGATTGAATTTTATATTTCCAAAATCTCTTGCTGTTGTTTTTGAGGCCGTGTAAATCGTATCATTCTTTCCTTTGAATATATTCTCAACTCCTTTTTCATCAAAGATAGTTGAAAAAGGCCTCATGTACGGGAATATGATATTGCCTGTGGCAAGATCTATAGTATTTCCCGGAAAGAAATCAAAAGCATTATCTCCGGCAGGAAGACTATCGCTGGGCTGACCGTTAACCCTGTAATCAAGTCCTGTGATATTCATCCAAGACCTGCCGCTTACGGGTCCCTGCCCTGTATATGAACTATTTGAAGGCTGCCCCGGTTCATTATAGTAAATATTAAAATCAAGAGTTGAAGCATCATTTGTAATGTTCCTGACTCCCAGATTATAAATATTTTTTAACATTCGTTTCCACAAAGTCGCATACTCCGGGTCCTGATCCGGTGACTTTTGTGATTCATACCGAAGGAGCCTCAGTTTCAGCTTGTCTGATGAATTTACATTTTCGGCATAATCACCGATCTGAATTGATGTTCCGCTGGGGTCAGAATATGTAAAGGCAACGGCTATAGCATCCCTTGGACTTTGCTGTATATTACCGTTCAGTGTAATATACCCGGCTCTGCTGTTTAAAGTGAAGTCGCTTTCGCTTAACTTGATAAAATTTCCGATAAGACTATGCCCTAAGTTAATAGAAGAATCTGTTAATACATATCCGTTTTGAGGCCTGGTGCCGAGAGTATCTGAACCAAAAACAGATCTCTTGTTCGGATTATTTGGCTCTGCATACACCCATACTTCGATTTTGGTCACATTGATGCTGGAAAAGCCGCTTGTATAATACCTGGTAAAAACTGTATCCCATTTTTCATCTAACAGGTAATTCGTTTCTGCGTAATCCCATATCGATATGTCAAATGCTGTTTCAACTGAACCGCCGTTTATATTTACTTCTTTCTTTTCACTTTTCTTCTGGGAAGCTATGGTAGTAAGTGTCAACGGACCGAGTTTAAACTGTGCTTTAACACCAAAAAGAGCCTGTGTGCTTCCTATCAGGTTAGAGCGTGTTTCAAGAGAAACGTTTCCTGCTTCTATACTCTGTATAACTTCGTCGGGATAACCTTTGTACTTTAGCTTTAACTGGTTTTCAAATTCAAAAGTACGCTGAGAATTCCAGTCAGCATCAACAGTCAGTTTATCGCCTACCGTACCTTTTGTGCTTACCTGCACTTCCTGCTTAAAATTAATATTGTTCTGGGTCTGATTTTCAGAAGTAATCGTCTGCAGATCATTTGTACTCTTCTGATAAGACGCAGTTATATCAATTGTACCGTTTATTTTTAAATTAATAGTAGGCGGGCCAAAAATAGTTTCTGTTGCAAATGGCAACGGAATAGTTATCTCTGTTATATTCTTAAAAAGCTTCGTCAGGTCATCTTCAGTTTCTATCTGATAATTATCAGCAATAATCCTGTAAAAAAGATCCTGCTGGGCAAGCGAACTTCTTATCTTAATGTACTTTTCAAGAGGAATAACACGGGGAACTTTGTATTGTTCACCTTCAAACGACTCTGTAATTATGACGTTGTTAAGAGTATCAAAAGTGACTTTATAATCTATCCGGCCGGATCCATACAGCAGCAATGGTGATCTGTAGTCTCCAAAAGAGGGGATTGGTTCGTCAGTTCTTTCATACTTGAAGTTTTTGACCCTGGCAGTAGAGTCTACGGGCATGCGTATCCTGGTTGAATCTTTTATCAAAGAAGTATCCAGGTAAGATAAAGAAGTATCAATAAAGCCGCCTTGAAACTTGCTTCTGTCTCTTCCCTGAGCGAGGGATTCATTGCCTGAGCATATCAGCACAAAAAGGAATGCTGCACTTAAAATAAGTTTTACGTAATTGGTTTTATTTATCAACAAGAATTATAGATTACTCAAAAAACGTACTTATCGCTCCATAGGCATTTTTAGGTTTGTAATTACGTAATTTTATAGTGTTGAGATAATTAAATCAATACCAAAATTTTTAAATGATTTTTGTTGAATATGTAAGTTTTGAGCGGATATTAGGGCTTCAAAAATCAATCTTAACTCTCTCCTGCCCACTCAATTATCGGCTTCCTTGTTTATATTTCATTAAAATGGTATTTTTATAAATTGAAATGTTAAAAATGCTCCAAAATTAGCAAAGGAAAACACAACTTCGAACCTGACATTGCAGTTAGTTCAGAAAACCAAACTCTCAGTCACAACGGAGCACCAAAACTAAACGGTAAGCTCAGCGGCAAGGTATTGGTCTTAAACCAAAACTATGAAGCTATGAGTATCTGCAATGTTCAAAGAGCGGTTGTGCTTCTCTTTCTTGGGAAGGCAGAACTCATATCTGCCAAAGATTCTAAAAGAATTAAAAGTGTTAAAACTTCAGTCCCTTTCCCGAATATTGTAAGGCTAAGAGTGTATATAAAGGTTCCATACAAGAAAATTGTCTTGTCAAGAAAAAACATTCTGAGGCGCGATAACCATAAGTGCGTATATTGCGGCAGGGCAGATCTTCCTCTTACCATTGATCATATAATTCCTAAATCTAAAGACGGAGATGATACCTGGGAAAATCTCGTTACTGCGTGTGTTAAATGCAACAACAAAAAAGGTGACCGCTCTCCTGAAGAAGCCAGAATGCCGCTTGTTAAGAAACCGTCAAAACCATCGCATATAACATTCATGAAACATTTCGTCGGCAGAGTAGATGAAGAGTGGAGACCTTACCTTTACATGAATTGAACCGGCACAAAATCAAATTAACCAATAATAAATATCTTTTTAAAAAATATAATTAATGCTCGAATACAAAATCTATATAAACGGTGAATTCAGGGATGCTTCCAACAAAGGAACAATTGTTGCAATCAATCCCTTTGACAGAAGTGTCTTTGCAAAACTTGCAGTTGCCTCAGTCGAGGATACTGCATCTGCAATTAAGGCAGCACGGAATGCATTTGATAGCGGCGTGTGGAGCGGGAAGCCCAAAGAAGAACGCAGTGCAATCATTAAACAAATTGCAGATAAGATCAAAGAAAATTCTGCAATATTGCAGGAGCTCGAGATCAAAGAATCAGGATCAACATATAAGAAGTCTAAAGATGATATGTACCTTACATACCGCGCTGCAAGTACTTTCGCAAAATTAGCTTTGAGTGAACTTGATGAAGAACTTGATATTTCGAAAGAGGGTGTAAGCAGGAATCTGCTGGTAAGAGAGCCTGTTGGTGTTGTTTCTGCAATTATCCCGTGGAACTTCCCGCTCCAAATGGCCATTTGGAAAATTGCTCCTGCACTAGCTGCCGGATGCACAATTGTTTTGAAGCCTGCTCCGGAAACATCTGTTTCAGCGCTTGAGCTTGCGAAAATTATTGATTCTACCGACTTGCCTAAAGGAGTGGTCAATATAATCACAGGTGATGCAGAAGTGGGTGAAGAGATGATCACTAACCCAATGGTTGATAAAGTAGCGTTCACTGGCTCAACAGAGATTGGCAGGAAAGTAATGAGCCTGGCCTCGGCAACTATGAAGAAAATAACACTTGAGCTTGGCGGTAAATCAGCAAGCATAATACTTGATGATGCTGATCTTGATCT
>JAUQWT010000095.1 GCA_030835005.1 Ignavibacteria bacterium
GGCGTACAAATTTTGGTAATAATGTTAATAATTTTTCTACTGATAATTTTGTAAATTACTATTATCTTATGGAAATAGGATGCCATGTTCTGTTCATAGAGTGGTTCCTGAAAAAATATTATGCATTTATGATGAACAAAAAGTATATAAAATATTTCAACGTCCTTATCGTTGCCATACTATTTACTTTTGGTTGCAGCCTTAAAGCGCAAAATGGATGGTATCCATTGCAGTCAGGCACAAGCAACGTTCTAAAATCCATATTCTTTGTAAACTCGAATCTGGGGTATATGGCGGGTAACGGCATAATCCTTAAAACTCTTGACGCAGGCAGGAACTGGCTTGTAATTTCAAATTCTTTCAGCGGTTCTTCAATTTATTTTTATGATCAGTTAACGGGATACATTTGTGAAGGTACAATTCATAAAACCACCAATGGGGGCATTAACTGGGTTGATCTGAACCAAACAGCATTGAACTCAGTTTACTTTGCAGATAAGAACACAGGTTTTGGTGTAGGCATGAACAGTAAGATCGTGAAGACCACTAATGCCGGTGTCTCTTGGGATATCCAGTTTGTAAGCATTTATGATAATAAGTTCAATTCAGTTTACTTTGTTAATCCCAGTACTGGATTCATTGCAGGCGGAAAGATGCACGACCAGTTCTCAGGTATCATTTTCAAAACAATAAACGGCGGACTTTCATGGTACGAAGTTTCTCCTTCAACTGCTGATATTGATTTCAGAAGTATTTTTTTCCCGACGGTGAATGTTGGATATGCAGTGGGAGGTTATGAGTTTGGTTCATCAGGCGTGATTTACAAATCATCCAATGCCGGTGAAACTTGGGTACAGCAGGGGATAGTAAACAAAGATCTTAATTCAGTTCATTTCTGGAATGAAAATATCGGTTATGCAGTTGGTGAAGACGGCATAATCCTGAAGACTACAAATGGAAGTGCGATCTGGAATTCACAGCAATCAAGCACTTTTGATGATCTGCTTTCAGTTTATTTTGTGGAAAATAATCTTGGCTTTACATCTGGTAAATCAGGTTCTGTTCAGAAAACACAAAACGGAGGGGTGCTGGAGCCGCCGTTTGTAATAGCAGGAAGAGTTACAGCTCCAAACGGACAGGCAGTCACCAGAGGAATAGTCAAGGCTTTAAGATACAATCCCGCGACCAATTCAGTAACAGTGATAGACACAGCTTCTGTTCAGCCTAATGGTGACTACATACTCAGAAACATTCCGAATGACAGTGTAGATATTATGGCTTATCCAAATGATGAAGATGAAGAAAGTCCGCTTCCTCCTAGTTTCGTGCCAACATATTACGGAGGAAATAACATTGGCACTATCAGCTGGACAGCTTCAAACACTTTGTATGCCAATAACAATTTGTTTAATATAAACATCAGGGTATTTAACATTACAGGTACGGGCGGCAACGGATACATTGGCGGCGGAGTTTATGTTGCTCCACCTGAGACAGGCGGGCTTCAAAATGCTATTGTTTATGCAATGGTAGGAAATGAATTCAAGGGTTTCAGTATATCCAGACTTGGCGGCCCGTATGATGTAAATAACCTGCAGCAGGCAAACTACAGGATGATCTGCGACCGAATGGGATACCGGCAGGTTGAAAAAAATGTGACATTGGGAAGCTTTAACCCTGATACAGTGAATTTCTATATGACGTCGGTAAATGTTATTGGTATTCAACAGCAAGGGACAAGTATTCCTGCATCATACAGGATGCTCCAGAATTATCCGAATCCTTTTAATCCGGCTACTAAGATCAATTTTGATATTCCGAAATTCTCAAGTGTTAAAATTGTAGTTTTTGATATGCTTGGCAGGATAGTTGAAACCCTTATTGAAGGTCAGCTGCAGCCCGGCACATACCAGGTTGATTGGGATGCATCAAAATATTCAAGCGGAATATATTTCTACCGGGTGAATGCGGGCGATTTTACAGATACAAAAAAGATGATCTTGATAAAATAATTAATTTTTAAAGGCAGTAAAATAAAATGATTCCTGGTATCTTGCTATTTTCTCCTCCTTTAGAAAAGGGCTGACATTCTCGTTACCTCCGTGGAATGACAGCCTTTTTGCTTTTAGATGTTCTGCAAGCTGTTCTATTACTGATTGTGATATTTAATTAATCTGCTTTAAACTTACTCTTACATATATTATTTTTTACTATTATATTTGGCTGAACTTTAAGTTTACATGGAGGTATCCATAATTAATGCAGAAATTAAAAGTCTTCTTCTACGCCCTGATTACTTTTCTAATTTCGTATCAATATAGCGGCTGCGATTCCGAATCAATTTTGAACGGAGGCGGACCCGGAACGCCGCCACTGTTCGGTGGTTACGAGAAAACTGAAGCAGGAGTTATGATGACATTATCAGCATTGTGTTATGTGTCTGAAGGCTCTACAAACGCACTGCAGATGAGAGATTCCATAATCTACCAGTTAACTGATACCAATTATGCGACCAAAGGCAATTGGGAGTTGGTATGGGGACCGGGATTAAGCCTCTCAGGAGGCAATATGCTGTACGTTGCGCATGATACAACTCATGCCGGTGATTCAACACGATATGCAGTTTGCGTAAGAGGCACTGACTGGATATTCCCGTCGAATATTCAGCAAGATATGGAAGTTTGGAAAATGCTGAAATACCCATACAGCGGTTCTGTAAATGACTCAGTTTCTTACGGTTCATTGCTTGGGCTTGATACACTGCTCAGCACTACTGATCCGCTTACAGGCCAAACCCTGTATGCTTTCCTGAACGGGATCAATACTCCAAAGAAGAAAATGTACATTACCGGACACTCTTTAGGGGGTGCGCTGGCTACACTTCTTGCTGCATGGTTTATAGATCTGGGTTTTGCAAATACTTACCGCCCTGAGGTTTACACGTTTGCAGCTCCAACAGTTGGAAATCAGTCTTTTGTTGATCATTTTCACAATATAATGCTTTCAAACAGCGGAGAAAGCCACAGGTGCATAAACAACAAAGACCTTGTCCCATATGCATGGGCAGGTATAGGCAATATTGTTCACGATGGAGTGCCTACCACTGTACCGATCGGACTTCAGGTAGTTTATATGGATATTCAGAAATATCTGCAGGATAGCGGAATTGTTTATAAGCATGTTGAAACCCGTCAGTTTTTGGGCACATTGGTGCCCCCGAATTGCGGGGCTCCCGGAACTTACGAGAATTATTTTTGCTGGGTAGGGTTTGAGCACTCTACTTCAACTTACTTGAGGCTGCTTGAAGTTGATACAATTAACTGGAGCAGATGAATTTGTGTTATGCAGACTCCTTTAAAAGGAGTCTGCTTGTTTCAGGATTCTTAATGAATCTTTATACCTTTAAATGAATTTATTATTTAGCTGCGTTTGCTCTCTATTCACCAAATTAATTTTAACTTAGAATACTGATATGTCTGATCTTTCGGAGAAATATTTTAAAATGCTTGATGGCTGGCTTAAGTATTACGGCTTTGAAGCTTTGAGTGTACACACAGAATCAGGTGCAGACAAAGTATTTAGAAGAAGCAGAGTAGAGGTTTCTAAATTTGGTAAGGTTGATTGCTATGTTTGCGCGAAATTCATGCCTGAAGGTGCGACCGGACTGGATCTAAAAGAATTTAGCGAGAAAATGTACTCACTTGCCAACCGCCACAGAACGGGTGCTCCGCTTGGCTTTGGTGCAATGCTTGTTGTTTACCCCCTGCTTGTTACAAACAACATTACTGCTGAACTTGCCGGTTATGTAAGCGGATACTGTCCGAAACATTTCGCAGCCGCAGAATTTCCTTCAGTACTTGATCTATCAAGCGGATATCTTTATTACTATCCTAATACGCCGGTTTGGGGCTATGCTTATTATGCAAATTACAGAAGAGAATCATATAACTTTTTTGCTCCAAAGGCCTGGGAAGAAACGTCTAGACAGCTTGATCAGAATAATCAGACTAATCTCAGGTAATTTAAAGGCTGAGATTTTTTTTCCTAAGGAAGAATGAATTTTTTTATATTTAGTTTTGAGGTTCAGCCGCTTGTTTGGGTTACTCTAGACTCAATTTTAGATCCTGTTTCCTGTACATAATTTTCAGAATTATATCAATTTTGGCTACTTTCATATACTTGATTTAATCAGTTCAAATATGAATAATTGTTTATATTTTCACATAATTTCATAAAATATTTGAAACATATGCTTATAGAACAAATCCGCAAAGATATGCAGGATGCAAAGAAAAACAGGGAGACTGCAAAGGCCAATTTGCTTTCAACACTTTACGGGGAAATGTTTACACAATCCAAGAGCGGGAAAGAATTTACAGAAGACGATGAATTAAAAATTATTCGAAAATTCATGAAAAATGCCGATGAA
>JAUQWT010000096.1 GCA_030835005.1 Ignavibacteria bacterium
TACAGCGGGATGAGCTGGATATACATAATATCCCGATATCAAAAATTACAAATGAATTCTGCGAATATGTTAATTATATGCAGGTTCTTGATCTTGAAGTAGCAAGCGAATTCATTTTGATGGCTGCAACTCTTATTCAGATAAAAGCCAGGATGATGCTCTACAGGCCCGAAGATGAAATTGAAGAGGAAGAAGATCCGCGATATGAGCTTGTTAAACAGCTTCTGGAATACAAACGCTTTAAGGATGCATCGGCTGAATTTGCCAATCTTGAAGAGCAACAGCGGCAGGTGTTTTACCGCAATGATTTTGATGGAGATTACAGAATTGATGAATCAATTGAAGAAGACTTAAGTATTCAGAATCTAACGCTTTACAATCTCATTAAGGCGTATAAATATGCAATGGACCATCAGCCCAGAGAGGTGGTTCATAATATAGTGAGAATGAATGTCTCAATTGATGAGCAGATTGAATACGTAAATGAAAAGTGCAGTGTGAGTGAATATGTATCTTTCCTTGAGCTGATAATAGGTATGGAGAAAATAAGGGTAGTCGTAACTTTCATCGCAATCCTTGAAATGGCCAAAAACGGCATTGTTGGCATAAAAATCAATGATACTTTGACCGATTTCCATATATTTAAGACTGCAGAGCTTCCCGAAGAGGGTATTATAGAAACTTCAAGTTTTAATTAAATTTCCTGATTTTGCTCTTTATTTACCTCAAAAGCTTTATTATATTCGTACTCAACAACATTAGTCACCCCCAATAGGCGTTTTTTCGCGATCGTGGTATATCGCGCGTATTTACTGAATAAATAACATGTTGCAAACACATAATACCATAAAATGAATTTTGAAAACATAAAAAAAATTGTAGAAGTACTGATTTTTTCATCAGATAGGCCTCTTACGCTCAAACAGATGAAAGATATCATTAACGAAGAAAAAACCTCTACCGGCATAACAGCTGATATAAGGAATATTGAAAAAGCTGCAGACGAGCTTGTTGATAAATATTCTACCGGTGACTTTTCTTTCAATATTATTAAACTGGCAGGCGCTTACCGCTTTGCTACCAAGCATGAATTTGCTCCATGGCTGGCCAAACTGAATAAAGAAAAACTGAAAAGAAGGCTCTCGCAATCCGCCCTTGAAACACTGGCGATCATTGCATACAACCAGCCTATTACAAAAGGTGAAATGGAAGCTATCAGGGGAGTTAATGTAGATTACATCATAGGTTCTTTGCTTGAAAAAGACCTTATTACGATCAAAGGACGTGCAGAAGTTGTTGGCAGACCTATGCTTTACGGAACTACTGATACTCTTCTGGAATACCTTGGAGTTAATTCTATTGCAGACTTGCCTCACCTGAAGGCAATTGAGGAAATCATAAAATCCGGACCGCTTGAAGGAGTAACTCAATCTGATATTGATTTCTACGAAGAGATCAATGTTATGCGTGAAAAAATTGCTTCCGGCGAGATCAGCATAAATTCAGCTGCAGAAAGCGAAGAATCAAGTGCTGCAAACATACATGAGCTTAATTCAGAAGAAGTAATTGAAAATGCAGTTATGATCAGCGAAGATCTGGATGAATTTAATTCCAGCGAAAATTTAACGGAAGATAATTCACCCGATGGCGAAACAAGAGAGTAACGAAGAGAAAAAACTTACAAGACTAAATAAATTTATTTCAAACGCGGGTGTTACCGCAAGAAGAAAAGCAGACGAACTAATTTTTACAGGAAGGGTCACAGTAAATATGCAAACTGTTACAGAACCGGGTACAAAAGTTAACCCGGAAAAGGACGTAGTGAAGGTTGACGGCGAAAAAGTAAAGCCGCAGACTGAGTTTATATATGTAGTCCTTTTTAAGCCAAGGGGCTATGTAACTACAACTCACGACGAAAAAGGCAGGCCCACTGTCATGGATCTTATCGGGCTGAACACGAGACTTTATCCTATCGGCAGGCTTGACTATGATACTGACGGTGTACTGCTATTGACCAATGACGGAGAATTCTCTAACATGATGATGCATCCCCGTCATAAAGTATTCAAGACTTATTTTGCCAAGCTTGATAAGCCCATTGAAGAGTCTGACATGAAAAAGCTGAGGGAAGGCATAATGATAGACGGAAGACCGACTTCACGTGCAAAAGTCAGGATCATTCCCAACACAGGCGATCAGAATATATGGATTTCTATCCATGAAGGCAGGAACCGCCAGGTAAGAAGGATGCTCGAAACTCTGGGTTATGTTGTACAGCGGCTCAAAAGGGTTGAATATGCCAGGATCGGGCTGGATATGCTGAAACCCGGCGAATGGAGATACATGACCGAAGAAGAGCTTTACAATGCAAGGAAGCTTGCCACTCCAAAGCCGCCGGTATTCAGAAAAGCTGATGTTGAACCGGCTGCCGAAGGAGAAGAAGGGAAAAAAGTGAAGAAGGGCAAAAAGGGCGGCAAGAAAAAGAAAAAAAAAGATAAGCTGAAAAAACAGGTGCTGCCTGAGCTGCCAACTGAGAATAAACCGGCTTCGGGAAGCGATGTGCTGGAAAGCATCTCTAAAGAACTGGAAGATATTTCAGAAAAAATTTCGGATAATAAAGAGTAAGATCTAAACTACATATTTCATTTTTTAAAAAGGACACATTAAAAGCTTTAGGTTTTGCAGTTAATGATGTCCTTTTATTTTTGTATTAATTCATAAAATAAAACAGGAGTTTTTTTGCAGGAACTAAACGATCTGGTTAAGGCGCGTATAAATGCGCTGGAAGAAATTAAGAAGCTGGGTTTCAATCCGTATCCCCACAGGTTTGAAGTTAATGCAGATTCCGCCTCGATATTGGCTGCATTCAAAGATCCATTGAGCGAAGAGGAAACAGAACTTCAAAAACAGAAGATCATTTCTGTTGCAGGCAGGATTATGGCTATCCGTAAAATGGGTAAGGCAAGTTTTATCCATATCAAAGACGGGACAGGTAAGATACAGATATATATCAGGCAGAATGATGTTGGAGAAGAACTGTATAAGCTTTTTAAACTTCTTGATATCGGCGATATAATAGGCGTTAACGGCTACGTTTTCCGTACTAAAATGGGCGAAGTTTCAATTCATGCTGCCACATTTACGCTTTTAACAAAGACTATCCAGCCGCTTCCGGTTGTCAAAGAAGAAACAAATGAATCAGGCGAAAAAGTTATCCATGACGCATTTGCAGACGTTGAACTGCGTTATCGTCAGCGGTATATTGATCTCATTGTGAATGAGCATGTTAAAGATACATTCATAAAAAGAACTAAGATAATTCAATCCATACGGAGAACTTTGGAGAAGTACGAATTCTTTGAAGTGGAAACTCCAACCTTGCAGTCAATTTACGGCGGCGCAAATGCAAAGCCGTTTGCAACACATCACAATGCCTTGAATATCCCGCTTTATCTCAGGATATCAAATGAGCTGTACCTGAAAAGGCTGATTGTTGGAGGATTTAACCGTGTGTATGAGTTTGTAAAAGATTTTCGCAACGAAGGAATTGACCGCACTCACAATCCTGAATTTACTCAGGTAGAATGGTACCAGGCTTACGGCGATTATTTTGACAGCATGAATCTTTACGAAGAAGTAGTTGAACAGGCCTGCATTGATATTCACGGTACAACAAAAGTACATTACCAGGGTGTTGAGATCGATTTCAAACGGCCATGGAAAAGACTCAAAATGACCGATGCTATCCGCGAAAAATGCGGTGTTGATGTACTTAAAATGCATAAAACAGATATTATCAAATACATGGATGATAATAATATTGAGCTTGATCCAAAACTTTCTCACAGCAAAGGGCTTGTAATTTCAGCGTTATTCGAAGCAGTATGCGAGGAAAGTCTGGTTCAGCCAACGTTTGTAATGGAACATCCAATTGATACTACTCCATTATGCAAACCGCTAAGGGAGTATTCCATACAGCAGCTCGAGGAAATGAAAAATGATCCCGAACAGGTTGTATTTGTTGAGAGATTTGAGCCATACGTTAATAATTGGGAGCTTGGCAACTCATATACAGAGCTTAACGACCCCATTCTCCAGCGCAGCTTGCTTGAACAGCAGGTAGAGCGCGGCAGGGGAGGCGAGGAGGAAACTCATCCGCTTGATGAAGATTTTATAAATGCAATTGAGGTCGGCATGCCGCCTACAACGGGTGTTGGTCTTGGTGTAGATAGGCTTGTAATGCTGCTTACAGATTCAGCAAGCATAAGAGATGTATTGTTTTTTCCTTTAATGAGGCCGCTTTGATAGAACCATATTTATCCTGTTCTAAATATTTGTTAAGATGATATTCGAAGAGACAAAAGATGGTTTTTTACTAAGCACAGATAAATCTAGGCTTGATGTTGATTGTATCTTTGACTTCCTGAGCAATCGCTCATATTGGGCAAAGGGTGTTCCAATGGATAGAGTTACAAAGTCAATTGAGAATTCATTGTGTTTCGGCATCTATGAAAACAATAAACAGATAGGATTCGCGAGAGTCATAACAGACTTGGCAACGATTGGCTATATTGGAGATGTATTTATAATTGAGGAGTATCGAGGCAGAGGGCTTTCTAAATGGCTTATGGAGTGCATCTTAAAACACCCAGAGCTTTCAGGCCTGAGAAGGTGGATACTCTTAACAAAAGATGCTCACAGTCTTTACAGGAAGTATGGTTTTAAGGATATAGAAGAACCGGAAACTTATATGGAATTAAGAAATCCAAATGTATATAAAAAATAATCAATTATGAAAGTTGTAAATAACATTACGGAATTATTCGGAAACACTCCCTTAGTAAAGCTTAACGCACTGACAAAAGACATCAAAGCTACAATTTACGCAAAGATGGAATCTATGAATCCGGGTGCAAGTGTTAAGGATAGAATTGGATTGAAGATGATATTAGAGGCCGAGAAAAGCGGCGAGTTGACACCGGGGGGCACTATCATTGAAGCGACCAGCGGAAATACAGGTATCGGTCTGGCAATAGTTGCGGCAGTGAGAGGTTACAAATCGATTTTTGTGATGACTGAAAAAGTCTCGGTTGAAAAACGCCGCTACCTGCAGGCATATGGTGCAGATGTCGTCATTTGCCCTATGACTGCCGTACATGACACCCCTGAGCATTACGTAAGTGTTGCAAAAAGAATAGCAGAAGAAACTCCGAATTCGCTTTTCATGTACCAATACAACAATCCTTCAAATCCCGAAGCGCATTATTTAACTACAGGGCCAGAGTTGTGGGAACAAACCGGCGGGAAAATAACACACTTCGTCGGCAGCCTGGGTACCGGAGGAACTGTAAGCGGCACCGGAAGATTTCTTAAAGAGAAAAATCCGAGTATAAAAATAATTGCTGCTGATCCTTACGGCTCGATATTCAAAACCTATAAGGATTCCGGCGTCATGACTGAAGGCACTCCTTACCTTGTTGAAGGTATTGGGCAGGATATGCTACCTGAAAATGTTCACTTCAAATACATTGATGAAATAATTAATGTTACAGATAAAGATTCATTCCATATGTCCAGACGCCTGACAAGAGAAGAAGGCATTTTCTGCGGAGGCAGTACCGGAACAAATCTGGTTGCAGCATTGAAAGTCGCAAAAGATCTGGATAAAGATGGTATTGTTGTATTCATAGTTTGTGATACAGGTGAAAGATATTTAAGCAAACATCACTCCGATGAATGGATGCGCGAAAAACGGCTTCTTGAAAAAGATAAAACTACAATTGGAGTTGTATTTCAGACAAAGCTCTCTGGCGGTGTGCCAAATCTAGTTTCAGCCTCTCCAGACGAGTTAATCGGCGAAGCTCTTGCCAGGCTGGAGCAATATAATATTTCTCAAATGCCAGTGATTGAGGATAATAAGTCCGTTGGATCAATCAGTGAAGCGGAGATAATGAGTAAAATTATTGATAATCCTCAAATAATTGAAAAGCCCGTTAAAGATATTATGGATAAAGCTTACCCGGTTATTGACGAATCTGAAGATATCCGTCATGGAATCCAGGAATTAAAGAAATCACCTGCGCTGATTGTAAGCCAGTACGGCAGGATAATTGGCATCTTAACAAGAATTGATGTCCTGGATTTTGTATAGATAATCAAGTGTCCTTTATTGCCGCGAAGAAACAGAATGATCTTTCTAATTAAAATAACACAGACTCATGAAGTCTGATAATATTAAACTGAATGAAATTTTCAACTAAAGCGATTCATGCAGGCAATGAGCCTGATAAAGAAACCGGCGCAGTGAATATACCGATCTATGCAACATCAACATATGCAAACGAAGCATTTGGAGTATCCAAAGGGTTTGATTACGGCAGAACGATAAATCCAACACGTGTTGCGCTTGAAACCAACCTTGCCGCACTGGAAAACGGTAAGTACGGATTTGCATTTTCAAGCGGCATGGCGGCAACTCATTGCATTGCAAGCCTGCTCGAAAAAGGGGATCACATAATCGTTTCGCAAAACGTATATGGCGGAACGTACAGAATATTTGAGCGCGTTATGCGAAAGCTAGGCCTTGATTTCTCGTGGGTAGATACTTCTGATTACGAAAAAATTGGAGTTGCTTTAAAGCCAAATACGAAAATGATCTTTGTCGAAACTCCTACTAACCCCATGTTAACGCTTACTGATCTTGATATGATCTCAGACGTGGCGCGGGTTAATAAACTCATTTCAGTGTGTGATAATACTTTTATGAGCCCTTATTTCCAGAATCCGCTTGATCTCGGAATTGATGTAGTTGTTCACAGTACTACAAAGTACATTAACGGCCATAGTGATGCTATCGGCGGATGCGTTATCACGAAACGTGATGATCTGGCTGAGCAGTTTAAGTTTTTACAGAATTCAATTGGCGCGGTTCCTTCAGCTTTTGACTGCTACCTTGTACTTCGCTCAACAAAAACACTGGCGCTCAGAATGGAGCGTCACAATCATAATGCCGGAAAAATTGCCAAAGTGCTTGAAAGCGACTATGCCTCAAAAATAAAGAGAGTTCACTATCCCGGGCTTGAATCACACCCTCAGCATCAGCTTGCGAAAAAACAAATGCGCGGATTTGGCGGTATGATCTCGATTGATCTTGGTTCATTTGAAAATGCGATTAAATTCTTCAATGGACTCAAAATATTCTCAAGGGCTGAATCACTTGGCGGAGTTGAAAGTCTTGTTTGTCACCCTGTCAGCATGACACATGGCAGCATTCCAAAAGAAGAACGCGAGAAATATGGCCTGACTGATGGTTTGATAAGACTTTCAGTAGGAGTGGAAGATTATGATGATCTGATTGAGGATATTTCAAACGCTCTCAAAGAGGTTAGTTAGTGCTTCCAAACCACCAATCAATAAGAGAGCAATTCCCGTTCCTCAAAAAATTCATTTATATGGATGCTGCGCATTATACGCCCTATCCGCTTAGATCTGTAAATAAGCTTAATGAATTCATACAAACTTTTACGCATGACTTCCTGAATCTGAGCCTTGTAAATATCAATGAAGCAAAAGCACTTAGAAGTGTTTGCGGAAAACTTATTAACGCTGCTCCCGAAGATATCACAATAACCTCTAACACAACTCATGGGATAAATCTCATTGCTAACGGAATAGAACTTGAAGCAGGCAATAATAATGTTGCGATGCTTGATTCCGAATTCCCTGCAGTTGTTTATCCATGGCTAAACCGTGAAAAACTTGGCAAAGTGAACGTTATGCTGATCCCTTCTGATAAAGGTTACGCTAATGAAACGGTTATCAAAAAAGCATTAATGGATTATAACATCCGTGTCTTCACAATAAGCTATGTGCAGTTTCTCGGTTACAAGCACAACATCAAGAGCATTTCAGATTTCTGCAGGAAAAGAAACATCGTTCTGGCTGTTGATGCCATTCAGGCAACCGGTGTTTGCCCCGTAGATGTTGAAGCCATGGGGATTGATTTCCTTAGCACGGGCAACCAGAAATGGCTCATGTCGCCTGCCGGGCTTGGTTTCACATATATATCAAAGCAATACAGAGAGTTTATCAAACCAACCTATGTTGGCACTACAAATGTTAATTATGACTTCGATCATTTTCTGGATTACAAACTGGATTTCAAAAAGGACGGCAGCGCATACGAAAATTCTACTTTGAATACACTTGCAATGATAGGGACCTCAGAAGTCATAAGGTTTTTTTTGGAACTTGGTGTTGAAAATATCTTTGCACATATACTTGAAATTCAGGACAGGTTTATGGAACTGCTTGATAAAACAAAATACCGCATAGATAGTGATATCTCTCCAAATCACCGCTCAAATATCCTCATCTTCTCTCACCTTCAACCTGCTCGAAATAAAGAGATACAAAAAGCTCTGGAAGCAAAAAGCATGTATATTGCGCTAAGAGAGGGTTATTTGCGTATTTCTCCCCACATTTACAACAATTTAAGTGATGCCGAAACCGTTGCCCGCGAACTCAATTCGTTTTAATTGCATTTCTAAGGCCGGTTAGTTTGAGTATTTTTGCATTATAAACTAATACTACTGTCATGTCATACAATAATTCAGTAACTGTAAAATATTCATTTGATGACGCAATAGCAAAGGTCACAGACGAACTGAAAAAAGAAGGATTTGGAGTACTCACCGAAATAGATGTGAGGGAAACACTGAAAAAGAAGCTTGATGTTGATTTCAGGAAGTACAGGATTCTCGGAGCGTGCAATCCTCCTCTGGCATTCAAAGCACTCAGCGAAGAAGAAAATATCGGTGTAATGCTGCCATGCAATGTGATTGTCCAGGAAGCTCCCGATGGGAGTATCCGGGTTTCTGCAATTAATCCAATGGAATCCATGAAAGCTGTTGCAAATCCAAATCTCGAAGATATTGCAAAGAGCGTCACTGAAAAACTTTTAAATGTTATAAATAATTTGGAGCAGGCATAAAAATTTGATAAAAGTATTTCTCAAGAAAAACGAAGATAGAAGAATAAAGCTCGGTCATTTGTGGGTTTTCAGCAATGAAATTTCCAAAATTGAAGGAACTCCGGAAAACGGCGATATTGTAAATGTCTGCGAGCATTCAGGCACATCACTTGGGCACGGTTTCTATAATAAAGGTTCATTAATAGCTGTGAGGCTCTTTGAAAAGACCTTTGATAACGATTTTGCCGAGTATTGCAGAAAAATGATCAGTAATGCCTTTAACCTGCGAAAAGACCTTTATCCAAACAGGAATTCGTTCAGACTGATATTCAGTGAGAGTGACTTTATGCCCGGACTCATCATTGATAAGTATAATGATACTTATGTTCTTCAGGTGTACTGCTATGGGATGGAAAAGAATATTGATAAAGTTGTGTACGTTCTGATAAACGATCTCGGAGCAAAAAATATATTCACCAGCAATGAATCATACTTCCGCAAACTTGAAGGACTTCCCGAAGAAGATAAAATATATGCAGGCAAAATTGGCCGGGAGCAGATTAGCGATGGCAATATAGAATATAAGATCAACTTTTCTGAATCTCAAAAAACAGGGTTCTATTTTGACCAGTCGGATAACAGGGAATTCACAGAAAAGATCGTAAATGGAAAAACCGTGCTTGATGCATTTTGTAATTCAGGGGGATTCGGCCATCACGCGGCTAAAGCAGGAGCGTCGTGGATAACATTTGTTGATTCATCCACAACGGAGGCTGATAATGCTGCGAAAAATTTTGAGCTCAACGGGCTTACAACTGAATCCGAATTTTTGGTAAGCGATATTTTTGTTTTCTTTCAGCGCTGCATTGATGCAAGCAGAACTTTTGACGTTGTTATGATAGACCCGCCTGCATTTGCCAAAAGCAGGAAAAGCATTCCAACTGCGTTAAAAGGTTATATCAAGCTTAACAAAATGGCGCTGGCTCTTGTAAGCAAAAACGGATACCTTGTTACATCTTCTTGCTCTCATCACATAAGCGGAGAAGACTTTTTGAATTCAGTTACATCTGCAGCACAAAAAGCTTCCCGGCAGATTC
>JAUQWT010000097.1 GCA_030835005.1 Ignavibacteria bacterium
GTAATTGTAATGTATGAAAGCAGAAAGTAGGAAAATATATCGTGAATATCATAATTTATCGAATAGAATAAGCAGCCGAAGAATGTCAGTATTGTGAAGTAAAATATCCTCGTGTTGAATCTGGAAAGGAAGTATATGCCGGGTAATGCAAGAAGAATTATCCCTGTGCCGAATTCACTCCAAAGTGACTGTGTGAATTTCTTGAATTGTGCAAGTACTATTTCATTTGAGCCGGAGATGAGTAAGTATCCCAAAACACAAATTATAAGGAAGAAGGCAAAGTGCATATTCCTGTTCAGGGTTTTCTGCTTCATAAGACCCCAAATACTCAGGCCAACGGTCGATCCCATAAGCAACAGGAACGCCGGTATTGAACCTTTCGCGCTGAATATCCACACAGAAAACTGCTTGCCGGTAATGTGCCAGTAAAATTTTTCGAAGTTGTATGGATTGCCCCAGATCAATGTTGGATTCATGCCGGCTCTTATAGGCAGATATAGATAAACAGAAAATCCGATTGCAAAACAAATTGCCATGAATCCGAGGAGCTTCCATAATCTTTGCTTATCGAAAAGATTTGTATAGAAAAATAAGCTCAGGCATGCCGGAGCGAGCAGAATTGTCGTTAAGTGATTTGTGAACGAAAGTCCAAGCAGAAATGCGAATATCAGGTAGTATTTATTTTCTGAAACAAAACTCCCGCCCGGCTGAGTTTTCTTAGTGTTGAGAACTGCCTTCATGAAAACCAGCATTAATGTGATGAGGAAAAATACATGAAGGGGATAGACCTCAACGGAATTAGCAGAAGCCCAGAATGTTTTGGAAAACGCCAGTGCGAGTGCTCCAAGTCCCGCCGCACCGTATGCAATAGCGTCGGGAATCTCGATCTGTTTGTTCTTTGCCGCAGACTGGCTTTTTGTGTTTTTTGTCTGAGAGCCTTTTTTGGATTTATCTGTGTTTGGTTGTGCCTCGGTTTGCCTGTAATTTGCAAGCAGATATTTCACCAGCAAATAGAACATAAAGACTCCAAGCGTGCAGAAAAATGCGCTCATAACATTTAAGTTATAAACTTCACTCGAAGATATCGGTAAAAGAGTAAACACATGTCCAATAATAGTAAATAGGGGATAACCCGTTGGGTGCGCTATTCCAAGAGTTGAAGCCACTGCAGCAAGCTCGCCGCTATCAATAAACCATACTGTCGGAGCCAGAGTCATCATGTAAACTGCAAATGCTATCAATGCCGCAATAAGTCCGAATATATATGTAGGTTTTTTCAACAAAACCTACAAATATACTTAGATTTTTGTTAATTTAAAGGTATTATAGAACCTTGTCTTTTTGGAGTGAATCAATTGGTAGATATTATTCCTTTCCTGCGGAGGGGAGGCTCGCTTTAGCGAGTTTGGGAGGGTTGATCGCATAAAAAAAGACGTCCCGGCGGGACGTCTCTACAAAAAGCATTTTTTGCTTTTTGACTTTTTACTTGATGATTAATTCACATAAACCCCATCAAGCATCTGCCAGTATAAGCCGGCGGATTTCTCAACAGTGGCAAGTACGTTTTTCTGTTCTTCTTCTGTCTTACAGCTGTTTAAGATTGCATCAAGCTCTGCCTTACTGTGATAAATATCTGCTTCATGATGAACTGCAAAGAACTCCAAAGCTTTTTCGCTATCTATATTATAGAATTTCTTCAATCCTTCGATCTTAACTTTTGATACTTCCGGGATCTGTTTTTCATATCCGTATAATGCAGCAAGTCCGGTTTTGAAATCAGACGAGCGGCAAAGTTTATAAAACCCGTCAATTGAATTCTTTACTTCATCCACAACTTCAACATTTTCTGCTTCTTCAGCACTTACGCCAAGAGAATTTGCAAAGTTCATCCATAAAGCAGGATGGTCGCTGATACCAGTCTTGTAGCCGTCTTCATCAGCAATATTTTCTACAAGCATTTTTCTTATTTCGCCATCGGTGCAGTATGAGTGAACCGAGCTGACGAACATAGGAAAATGCTTCACAAAATGATAATACTGTTTTGCATAATCCTGCAATTCGCCGACTGTAAGTTTGCCCTCGTTCCACTTCTGGTAGAATGGATGCTTTAATATACTTCTTTCCTCAAGGATACAATCAAGTTCCTTTATAAGCTGCTCGTTTGTTAACATTTTCTTTTCTCCTGTTTATATAGTTTTGATTCCTATTTACTATTTAATATTTTCTCTTTGTCACAGACCTTTTACATACTTTACAGCCGCCTGTATCTCTTCATCAGTTAACTTGCCTTTAAACGAAGGCATATCTTCATCATCATCAGTCTTTCCTTTTTTACCGTTTTCAATTATCTGCTTAAGCTGGTTATTGCTTTTGCTCTTGGTATCTCCCAAAGTTAGGTTTGGAACTCCCTCAACTTTTCCAGTACCATCTTTACCATGGCATTTAGCGCATTTTTTCGGCCATATTGCAGCAAAATCAACATTGGAAGTTTCCATCTTAGTCATTTCTTCTTTCTTCTTTTCCTCTTCCTTTTTCTTATCTTCTTCTTTCTTCTTTTCTTCTTCCTTCTTTTTCTCTTCTTCCTTTTTCTTATCTTCTTCTTTCTTCTTATCAGCCGTACTCAGTGAATCTTTTTTTTGCGTTTGCTGCTGTTGATTCTGCTGCTGAGTGTTCTGCTGTATTGTTTGCTGCTGTGAGGTTTTACTTGTATCTACATTAGGGATAGTCTCATCTTTTTTTCCGCATGAAGGAACAATAAACGATACTGCCCAGAATGATACCAGTAAAATGAAGGTTAATATTTTAGCTTTCATTAAGTCTTTCATGAAATTTGTTTATAAAATTCTCCCAATTTACAGATTGAAGCAGTAATATTCAATGCAAAGCATTTTTTGTTTCATATTGCCAATTTTAACTTTCTCTCTCTTTCTGCTTTATCCTAAAATTATATTCAAAAAAAAGTCATAAATTAAAAAACGAATATTTCAACCGTTTCTTTTAATAAAATTTTAATTAAATTTATCCTTATTCCTAATAAAATTTTACTAATTTAGTGTTTATTACTAAATGTATCTGATCATACTCGGGCCACCCGGCGCAGGCAAAGGTACGCAATCCGTTTTGCTGGCTAAGCTGCTTTCAATAAAGCATTTATCAACGGGTGAAATATTACGTAAAGCTGTCACAGAGGGTACTGAGCTCGGTCTAAAAGCTAAAGCCGTTATGGATGCCGGAAACCTTGTTTCTGATGACATTATGATTGGTATTATCAGGGATGCAATCTCAACGGATGATGCAAAAAATGGCTTCATTCTTGACGGTTTCCCCAGAACCCTTAAGCAGGCAGTTGAGTTAGATAAGATAATGATTGAACTGGGATATGAGGGCTTGAAAGTGATAAATATCACTATAGATGATGACGAACTGGTTCGCAGAATGATCGGCAGAGGAAGGGTGGATGATAGCGCTGAAACGATAAAAAACCGGCTGAGTGTATACAAAGGCCAAACGGCACCTGTTAGAGAGCATTATATGCAAAAATCGGCTGTATTTGATATATATGGCATTGGAAACATTAACGATATTAACAATGAGATTGTTGCTCTTTTGAAAGGGAAAAAATTCAAGAATCAGGATTAAAAGTCTTAAAACTTCTTCAAATCATAAAGAGGATTCATTATTCTCTTTATAATTAAGTTAAAATCAGCAATATTTGATTGCAAATAATGAAAAATCAGTTTATCTTTGCGTATTCATTCCTATTTTTTTAACATCTACAACTATATAATATAATATGAGTTCACACGTAAAAGAGACTTCATTGCAGGATGGCAAGATCATTGTACTAAAGCTGAAGGGCAATTTTGTGGGCGGCGATGAGACCGATGAGCTTCAAAATACTATAAAAAAATTATCTGAAGAGGGAAATTTAAAGCTTGTTATCGATCTTGGTGAAGTGGCGTACTTAAACAGTTCGGCTCTTGGAGTGCTCATTTCTGCACATGCAAATTATACAAAACGCGGCGGTAAAGTAAAACTCTGCCAGCTTAATAAGAATATAGAGAACTTGTTCGTAATAACAAAGCTCAGCCTTATTTTTGATACTTACCAGTCGGAAATGGAAGCTGTTGCGGGATTCTCAGATTAAAAATAAATATATAAAGAACTCAATAATCTATCTATTGGAGGTATAACTTAACTATGAAACAATCCGTATTTATTACCATTGTCCTAGTAATAGCATTCGTGGTATCGCTTCTTATTTTTATGTTCGTCTTCGGCAGCCCGAATAATTTCAAGGGCGGAGATATGGTTGCAGGTACGCCTGTAAACGTATTTGGCCAGATCTATAAAGGCGGGCCGGTAGTTGTCGCGCTTATGACCATCAGCATTATGGTTATTACTTTTATTATCGAAAGACAGCTTTCTCTTGGCAAAGCAAAAGGCCGCGGCCCTATTGAGCCGTTCGTAAAGAGAGTTCAGGCAATGGTTGTAGATAATGATATAGATGGAGCAATTGCAGAGTGCAATAAACAGAAAGGCTCCATGGCGAATGTTCTTCGGCTTGCATTAGAAAGGTATAATGTAGTGAAGAACGATCCGATCGACGGCGAAAAGAAAATGGCCGAAGTTCAAAGAGCTATAGAAGAAGCTATGATGCTTGAAGTACCTCTTCTGGAAAGAAATCTTGTTGCGCTTTCTACTATCGCATCAATCTCGGTGTTAGTGGGTCTTTTTGGTACAGTTCTTGGTATGATACGTTCATTTCAGGCGCTTGCTACTGCAGGTACACCTAACGCAACCGAGCTTTCAACCGGTATTTCCGAGGCGCTTATCAATACAGCTTTCGGTATATTCGGAGCAATTGTTGCCATCATTGGTTATAATTACTTCTCAACAAGAGTAAGCAACTTTACTTATATGATCGATGAAGCTACTTATAACATCATGCAGATATTGACTGTTAAATCCAAATAGTATTGCTTAAGAATTCATTGGTTTAAGCGGTAGAAACTAAAATTAAAAAATCTAAGTTTTTCCTTTTATAAGGATACTTTTGGAGGTAAAATAAAAAGATGTCAGCAGTCAAAAAACGCAGAAGGCCGTCGCAGCAAATAGACATGACTCCGTACGTGGATGTTATCATGCTCATCTTAACATTCTTCATTTTAACTGCACAGTTCAAAGCAGAGCTGGCAGAAGATATTCAGGTAAAGCTGCCAAATTCAGGAAATGACACAACGAAGCTGCCTGAAAGGAATGTTATGACGCTTGTTATCAACCGCTTCGGGGATATATTTGCCGATGTAGATAATATCAAGGTTAGAGAAGATGTTCTTGGCGATCCTATCGGACTTGCAGCATATCATCCTGATAGCACTACACAACCCGGCTGGAATAATCCGGCAAATCTAAATGATAAAGGGCAAATGAAGAGGCCTATAGTTGCATTTAAAGACAGGGAAAAATTCAAGAAGCTTTTGATTGATTTCAGGCTGTCATCTAAGAGCAATGTCGGGAAAGATCTCAGGATTGTGGTTAAAGGCGATAAAGAATCAGATATTGGTGTTGTTCAGGACCTGATGGATATACTCAAAGAAACCAAGAATACACGTTTTGCTTTTGTAACGGATCTTGAGCAGGAAGATACTAAAGAAAAGAAGTAGCTTGATCATCCGGTTTTTGTTTGAACGTTAAATTAAAACAAGAAGTTTTCAGGAGATATATAAAAAATGGCAAGTGTAGATTCCGGCGATAGCGGCAGCGAAAAACGCGGCCGAAAAAAGAATAAATGGCAGCAAAGGAAACGCCTCGGGTTTCATATTGATATGACGCCATATGTTGACGTTATTATGCTGCTGCTTACATTCTTTATCATGACCTCTACTTTAAATCAGCCGCAGGTTATGCAGATTAACCTCCCGAAAGGTGACCAAACTGAAGTAGTAAAGGTTGATATGGGTAACGTGGTTTTCATCAGGGTCTCTGAAAAAGGGAATATCGGACTATCAAAAGGTAAATCCGACGGAACCGAGGATCAGCCGATCAAGGTGAACCTTCAGCAAATGAAGCAGTATATTGAAGGCTGGGGAACTGCCAATAAAGATATGATCATGATTCTGAAATTCCACAGGAAAGCAAAATATGATCTCATGATCAGTGTTCTTGATGAAATTAACCGAGCTGCAATTGAAAAACGTTACAGCTTTTCTAAAATGGAAGAGCCAGACTTTAAAGTACTTGAAGCTATAGGCGGGTAATTTTTAAACGGATCGTTTCAAAGTTTGAGGCATTCATATTTCATATGAATGCCTTTTTTCATGTTCGAATTTGTGAGTTATTAGCTTTTTCAGCGGCAGGTTTTGCCGCTTTCTATACCAATTATCAACCTGATTATTTCGATTATCTTAATTTATATTTGTAGCTATGGGTCCTAAAATTCTAATCATAGATGATGAACCGCAGATACTTAAACTGCTTGAGAAGATACTCTCGCTGGATGGCTTTAGTGTGTTAACTGCAGAAAATGCAAGTAACGGGATAGCAATTGCACAAAACGATAATATTGCAGTAGTTGTGACCGATGTTAAGCTGCCTGACGGCAATGGAATTGAACTCACAAAGAGGATTAAATCATCCGTACCTGATACTGAAGTAATAATAATTACAGCATTTGGACAGATAAAGGACGGTGTTGAAGCAATGAAAAGCGGCGCGTTTGATTATCTGGTCAAAGGTGATGACGATGATAAACTACCGCTTACCGTTAAGCGTGCCTATGAAAAAGCAATGATGCATAGGGAAGTCAAAGAGCTCCGTGGAAGAATAGAATCAAAATACGCTTTCAGTAAGATCATAGGGAAATCAAAAAGTATATCCGAAGCAATTGAATTTGGCAAAAAAGCAGCTCCAACAGATACAACTATCCTGCTTCTGGGAGAAACCGGTACGGGAAAAGAGCTCTTTGCTCAGGCAATACATAATGCAAGTCAAAGGGCAAACAATAAATTTGTTGCGGTGAATTGCAGCGCAATATCTAAAGACCTGCAAGAGTCAGAATTCTTCGGTCACAAAAAAGGCGCATTTACCGGTGCAATTTCAGATAAAAAAGGGTATTTCGAAGAGGCTGGCGGAGGAACAATCTTTCTGGATGAAGTGGGCGAGATGTCAATGCAAACTCAAGCGAAGCTGCTCAGAACAATTGAAGAAAAAACTTACTTAAGGCTGGGTGACCCCAAAGAACACTCGCTTGATGTAAGGATTATTGCTGCAACCAACCGTGATCTGCGGGATGCAATCGCAAGTGGTGAATTCAGGGAAGACCTATTTTACAGGCTTAATGCTTTTACAATTCATCTGCCGGGCCTGGCAGAAAGAATCGACGATATTGATATACTTGTAAATTATTTCGTTAATCATTATTCCGCCAAGCTTAAAAAGCAGATCGAAAATATCACACCCGGATTTTTTGATAAGCTGAAGTCTTATAAATTCAAAGGCAATATTCGGGAGCTCAAGAATATAATAGAACGTGCCATGATACTAGCTCCCGGTCATGAACTGAATGAATTACTTCTGCCGGAAGAATATTCAGCAGGTAATAGCGGAAACTCAGAGCTTGCCCTTGATGAGATCGAAAAAAAGCATATTTTAAAAGTACTAAGCGATTTCAAAGGAAACAAAACCAAAGCCTCCAAAGCGCTTGGGATAGGAATAGTTACTCTTTACCGCAAACTTAAAGAGTACGGTCTGGAATAGACCTTTTTTGCCTATAAAATGACCCTTTCAAAATGAAAAAATTATTTCATTTTGAAAATCTGCACTCAAGAAAACCCTTAAAATTCATCCAAAAATAGTAAATAAGATTGGCATGGGAATTGCTTTAATAGAAATCAAAAATGCCTGAAATATTTTTAATATTCTTAATGATCTGGCTCGGTTCACTTATGTTCTGGATCTTTTTCAAGTTAACCGAAAAGGGAGATGAAATTTTATGACAGTGCTATTTATCATAAGCATTCTGGCTTTTGCGTATCTGGTATATGCACTTGTTAAGGCGGAGAGGTTCTAAATGAATTCCGGTATTATTAACACAATAATTATCTTTGTTTTAGCGGTTGTAATAGCAATTCCGCTTGGTAAGTATATTGCACGGGTTTTCAAGGGAGAAAAGACAATTCTGGATTTCTTAAAGCCGCTTGAAAGCTTTATTTTTAAGATTAGCCGTATCAATCAGTATTCCGAAATGGACTGGAAGCAGAACCTGAAAGCGCTGCTCACTATTAATTTCATATGGTTTGTTTGGATAATGATTGTGTTGTTAACTCAATCAAGCCACCCGTTCTGGAATCCTGATAACATAGTTTCAATGGAGCCTACGCAGGCGTTTAATACTGCCGTAAGTTTTGTTACAAACACAAATCTTCAGCATTATTCCGGTGAAACCGGCGCTTCATATTTTTCTCAGCTTCTTGCCCTTGTATTCCTTCAATTTGTTTCAGCTGGTACAGGTATTGCTGTGCTAGCTTTACTTTTTAAGGGCTTATTGAACAGGTCAGCTGAGAACCTTGGAAATTTCTATTATCACCTTGTTAGGTCTTGTACAAGAATACTCCTGCCACTTTCTGTAATTGTTGCATTAATTCTGCTGGTAAATTCAACCCCGATGACATTTAAAGGCGCAGAAAATGTCATTACCATTCAGGGAGATACAGTAAATGTTGCGCGCGGCCCTGTTGCAGCTATGGTTGCAATTAAACAGCTTGGCACTAACGGGGGCGGATTCTTCGGGCCAAATTCAACACACCCGTTTGAAAATCCAAACGGTATTACAAACGCTGTTGAAAATATTTCCATTATCCTCATACCAATTGCCATGGTTTTTGCATTTGGTTTCTTTCTTAACCGCAAGAAAATGGCTTGGGTTATTATGCTGGTTATGACTGCCGGATACTTATTTCTTCTTGTGCCCACTATTGTGCAGGAATCCGGCGGCAATCCGATGATCACTCAAATGGGTATTAATCAGCCGCAGGGAAGTATGGAAGGAAAAGAAGCCAGGTTTGGCTCAGTATTATCATCCATGTGGGCAATATCTACAACAGTTACATCCAATGGCTCTGTGAATGCAATGCATGATAGTTTTACTGCGCTATCCGGAATGTTCATAATGCTTGGAATGCAGCTTAATGCCTTTTATGGCGGAGTTGGAGTTGGTTTCATCAATATGTTTGTATTTATAATAATTGCTGTATTTATTTCCGGATTAATGGTTGGCAGAACCCCCGAGTTATTGGGTAAAAAGATCGAAATAAGAGAGGTTAAAATAGCCATTCTTGTTGCGCTTCTTCATCCATTATTAATACTTGGGGGTACTGCCCTTTCATCACATATCTGGATAACAACTCTTGATCCGGGCGAAGTCTTAAAGTGGCTAAGTAACCCGGGATTCCATGGCTTCAGCGAAATGCTGTATGAGTTTACATCCGCATCGGCCAATAATGGTTCGGGATTTGAAGGCCTGGGCGATAACACTGCATTCTGGAATATTTCAACAGGTATCGTTATGTTTCTTGGAAGGTACATACCTATCATAGGGCCGTTAATGATAGCCGGTTTTCTTTCACAGAAGAAATACATTCCGGAATCAGCCGGTACATTGAAGATAGATTCCGCAATGTTCGGAGTAATGTTGTTTTCCGTAATATTGATCGTCGGAGCATTA
>JAUQWT010000008.1 GCA_030835005.1 Ignavibacteria bacterium
CTCTTCGAGAGACTTTGAATAGAACAAAGATGTATCGAGTAGGGAACGCATCTTAACGATTTATTAGGCTTTAGATTTATTTTTCAATTGAGATTTTTGTTTCATTTTGGGGCAAACGCTGAGATGCGTTCCCTACACACAGAGAAGCAGATATAGAAGTTTGGAATTATATACAGAAAAAATATAACATAAATGAGTCTTGACGCTACATATACACGCGAGATACCTTTAGTAGAGGGAAGAAGCTCGTTTAAAGAGATCGATGATGTAATTGCAAAGCCGACTGAGACGAAGCCGACCATTAAATGGTGGATCGCTATCGGAATAAGCTCAACAGCCTTAATGATAGGCGCGGTTTGCCTCGGCATGACGTTCTGGTACGGTGTTGGATTGTGGGGTAACAATCAGCCTGTTGGCTGGGCGTTTGATATTATCAACTTCGTGTTCTGGATAGGTATCGGTCACGCAGGTACGCTTATTTCTGCAATACTGTTTTTGTTCCGGCAGAAGTGGAGAACGGGTATTGCGCGTTTTGCAGAGGGAATGACAATTTTTGCGGTAATGACGGCTGGTATTTTTCCTGCAATTCACACAGGGCGTCCCTGGCTTGACGGTTATCTATTCCCGTATCCAAACCAGCACGGCTTATGGGTTAACTTTACGTCACCGCTTCTTTGGGATGTATTTGCAGTTTCAACATACTTTACGGTTTCATTTGTATTCTGGTACATCGGGCTTGTGCCGGATTTTGCTACATTAAGAGACAGGACAACAAGCGGTATAAAAAAAGCTGCTTATACAGTGTTAAGCTTAGGGTGGAGAGGTTCTAACCGCCACTGGCAGCATTACGAAAGAGTTTATCTGATACTTGCGGGACTTTCAACTCCGCTGGTGTTATCGGTTCACACAATCGTGAGCTTTGACTTTGCGGTATCTGTAATACCCGGATGGCATACAACAATATTCCCGCCATATTTTGTTGCGGGTGCAATATTTTCGGGATTTGGTATGGTATCTACCGTTCTTATAATAGTGCGCAAAGTTTTTGACATGGAGCATATCATTACAAAGAACACGCTTGAGAAGATGAATAAGATTCTCTTGGCTACCGGTACTATGGTTGGCTATGCCTATGCAATGGAGTTCTTTATAGCATGGTACAGCGGAAATCCGATAGAGCAATTTACATTTATCAACAGGGCATTCGGGCCGTATGCATGGGCTTACTGGATAATGTTCAGCTGCAATGTTTTCTTCCCGCAGCTTTTCTGGTTCAAGAAAATAAGAAGGAATATTCCCATAACATTTGTGCTGGTACTGCTTGTGAATGTAGGCATGTGGTTTGAAAGATATGTAATTATTGTTACATCGCTGACAAGGGATTATCTTCCTTCAAGCTGGGGAATGTACTTCCCGACGATGTATGATTTCGGAATTCTGCTCGGAAGCTTTGGATTGTTCTTTACACTTGTTCTGCTGTTTGCAAAGACAATGCCGGTTGTGGCAATGAGTGAAATTAAAGCAGTTACTCCCGGCGCGCAGCCAACGCATTTGCATCATAAAGATAATGAGGAAGAAGAGATCGATTACAGGACGCAGTTTTAGGAGTGTGTTGAGAATTGCGGATTTCGGATTTGAGATTTCGGATTAAAAAGCAGAAGCAGTGAATCTTTTCTTTGCGAGGCGTTTTTTGCCGAAGCAATCTCATCAGGAAGCAAAAGAAGATCAAAAGGTACAAATAATATAATATGATCGGTAAAATATTAAAGAAATTTGACGATAAATTCTTGGCAAGCGAGCCGAGGACGGGTGAGCTATACGCCGTTGCGGCGCTGTTTGACTCTCCCGACCAGATAATCAATGCTGCGGAGAAAGTTTCAGGAGACGGATATAAGAAGTTTGACGTACTGACTCCCTACCCGCTGCACGGAATGGACACTGCAATGAAGCTCAAAGACAGCCGCATTGGCTGGGTTGGGCTCTTAGGCGGAATCAGCGGTACTTCTCTTGCATTCTTAATGATATGGTGGATGGTTGGGGTGAACTACCCGAATATTTTTGGCGGGAAGCCGTTTTTCAACCTGCCCCCATCAATACCGATAATGTTTGAAATAACGGTTCTGCTCGCATCACTTTCTCTTGCGGGGGCGATGATTGCGATATTTAACAAACTGCCTGCAAATGCAAATCCATTAATGGATACGGCTTTTATTAAGAGCGTTACAAGCGACAGGTTTGGCATATATATAGAAGCAAAAGATGAGAAATTCAACCAGGATGAGGTAAGAGCACTGTTTGAAGAACTTGGCTCAAAGGATATAAGCAACATTCACTATCCGGCCTATGATGAAGGCAAGACAAAAAACCCGCTGAGGGATATCAAGTTTATGGGTAATGTAGCAGGTGTTGCCGTTGTAACTGCGATCATCTCATACTTCGTGCTGAATGTTCTTTTGTTCCTTCCGCCTTTTAACTGGATGCATCACCAGCCGAAAGTACTGCCGCAGACAGAAAGTAAATTTTTCAAAGATGGTTACTCAATGCGCAAGCCGGTTGAAGGAACAGTGGCACGGGGATTTATGCCTTATGAGTTTAAGGGAATGCCGGACTCTATGCTGGTTATTACTCCAAACCCGCTGCCGGTTACTCAAAAAAGCATTGATCTTGGGAAGAAAAGATATGATACGTTTTGTTCACCGTGCCACGGCTATTACGGCAAGGGCGATAGCAGGATGAGGCAGCAGTTCCCCGCACCTCCAACACTACTTTCACAAAAAGTAATGAACTGGAAAGATGCGAATATCTATCACGTGATAACAAACGGCCAGAATGTAATGCCGAGCTATGAACGTTCAATAAGTCGTGACGACCGCTGGGCTATCATTCATTAC
The DNA here is from genome assembly GCA_030835005.1 of Ignavibacteria bacterium. Classification (GTDB taxonomy): domain Bacteria; phylum Bacteroidota; class Ignavibacteria; order Tepidaquicellales; family OLB5; genus OLB5. Next base: position 2,892 of record JAUQWT010000008.1, read on the forward strand.
CTGCGGGTATTACAGAGATCGCAGAATGCGCCCGATAGTGATGTAGAAACAAAGTAAAAAATAACAAAGATTAATTTCTTAGAAAAAGTTTCATTTTATCAGTTAAATGGAATATATTAAAAAACAATTACCGGACTCATTGACAAAAACAGGCGGCATAATGCTGCTTGCGGGAATAATTATTCTTGCACTGGCGTTTGTGTTCACTCCCCAGCGGGCATTCTTTGATTACCTTTGGATATACCTTTTCATGGTATCAATATCCGTCGGTTCGCTTGCGCTTGTTGCATTAGAGTATCTTGTAGGCGCAACATGGAGCACACCGTTCCGCAGGATAACTGAAATTCTTGCAAGTATGACTCCAGTACTGATAATACTTGCTATCCCGCTGTTTTTCGGATTGCATGATCTGTTCCACTGGACACACACAGAGGCGGTACAGAATGATGCGGTGCTGAAATCGAAATCCTCCTATCTTAATATTGAATTCTTTTCGGCAAGAACTGCGTTTTGCCTTCTAATGTGGTTTTTGTTTTATTTTCTGATAACGCGCAATTCCGAAAAGCAGGATGAAAACGGCGACCCCATTTACACAAAGAAGAATGTTACGCTATCAACAATATTTGCACCGCTGTTTGTAATATCAATAACAATTACAGCAGTTGACTGGGCAATGAGCCTTGAACCGCACTGGTTTTCAACAATGTTTGGTGTGTATTACTTTGCGGGAACGGTGGTAGCCGCATTTGCAGCAACAACGCTTGTAAGCGTTCAGCTTAAAACAAAGGGTTATCTTGATCCCAGGATCAAAAATAACAGCTTCTATAGTTTGGGAACACTTATTTTCGGCTTCAATGTCTTCTGGGCATATATTGCATTCTCACAGTTCTTGCTGATTTGGTATGCTGATCTTCCGGAAGAAACTTTCTGGTTAATCCACAGGTGGGAAGGAAGCTGGAAGTATGTATCTATTGCTTTGATATTCTTCCATTTCGTACTTCCATTCTTGATTCTTGTGGGCAGGAATGCAAAAACAAATATAGGGCTGCTCAGATTCATGGCGCCGTGGATGCTTGCTGCGCATGCGCTTGACCTATACTGGCTGATTTTCCCGACGCTTTTTAAAGGCAGTGCAGCGTTTGGATGGCAGGAGCTGAGTTTCCCGTTAATAGTCATAGGATTAACGATGGTTGTATTTAAGATGAGGGCTGATAAGAAGAATCTTATACCGGTAAAAGATCCGAAGCTTCAGGCAGGACTGGATTTTCATTTGTAAGAAACAATTTCGGATTGCGGAATGTAGATTTCGGATTAAAAGCAAAAGCATAGAGTATAAAATTTTAAAATTATAATGAAACAGTATTTAAAATACTACGCATCTATATATGTGATCTTTCTTATCGCAATTGTGGTAATGGGGACGATGTATATTAATGACCTTCCTAATGTAATGCATGAGAAGATCGGCGGCTTCCCGGTTGTTGCAAAGGATACGGCTAAGGATTCCACAACTGTGGCGGCTGATCTGCCGATAGTAAAGGGGACACTTTCACCCCCCGTTGATGTGATGAAGTACCTTAACCCAACTCCGGATCTTGTTGATAAGGGCAAATCAATTTTTACTATGAATTGCGTAAGCTGTCACGGCGACCAGGGCAAAGGAGACGGTGTTGCAGGCGTGAGCCTGAATCCAAAGCCAAGGAATTTTCAGGATTTGGCAGGGTGGACAAACGGCCCATCAATTACAATGATGTATAAGACTTTGCAGGAAGGTATTACAAACAGGGGAATGGCAAGTTATGCTAATCTTCCTCCTGAAGACAGGCTTGATATAATTGCGTATATAAGAACGCTGATTCCCGGCTACCCGCCAATAACGCAGGTACAACTTGATTCAATAGATGTGCTTTACAGTCTGACAAAAGGTGTGAAGCAGCCCAACCAGATTCCGGTTAAGCTTGCAACTGAAAAAATACTTCAACAAAGCGCAGGGCCGGATGCAAAGATCGTTAATATGATAAAAGCCGTTAACACCGGCAAAACAGATACAGGTGCTGTATTATTGAAGAATATAACTAATGATCTGACGAAAGCATTTACAGTGCTTGCTAAGGATACAACGTGGAGCAATAATGAAGCGGCACTGGTCAGAATTTTCGCCAACGATCCGGTACAGAACGGTTTCAGGGCAAGGGCATCTTATATGTTAAGTCCTCAGCAGCTGAATGTTTTGCATGCGTATTTGAGGAAGTTGTTTTCATTGCAGCAGTAGGTCAAAATAAAAATTGAATAACATACATAAGATATTAGCAGTCCTTTTATTTGTATCTTCTCTTGGCGTGAATTTGCGCTCAGAAGATACGAACAAATTTGATGTTGGCATTGATGAAAAACTTGGCGAGACTATTCCGCTGGATCTTTCGTTTCTGGATGAATACGGCAAACCCGTAACTCTAAGAAGCCTGTTTACCAAACCAACTTTGTTAACACTGGTTTATTACAGGTGCCCGGGGATATGCAGTCCGTTACTGACAGGTGTGAGCGAGGTGGTTGACAGGATGGATATGGAAGCCGGAAAAGATTTTAATATTGTTACAATTAGCTTCAGTCCAAAAGAAGATTATATAATGGCATCAGGGAAGAAAAAGAATTACACAGACCTGATGAAAAAGAGAATTCCGGAAGCAAGCTGGAGGTTTTTGACAGGCGATAGTTTAAGCATAGCAAAGATTACCGATGCAGTTGGCTTCAGATACCAAAAGCAGGGTGATGATTACATGCACGGTGCAGTTGTAACGGTACTTTCACCGGAAGGAAAAATATCGCGATATCTTTACGGTACGGATTATCTTCCGCTGGATGTAAAGCTTGCTCTGACCGAAGCCGCTGAAGGGAAATCGGTTCCCGCAATTAACAAGCTATTGAAGCTATGTTACAGCTATGACCCCGACGGCAGAAAGTATGTATTAAATTTTACCAGAATAGTTGGCGGAATTATGATTGTTTTGATTGCCGGATTTGTACTGCTGTTAACTATGAAGAAAAAGAAGAACAATAAAAATATACCCGTTAATTCTGATTATTTGAACGGGAAAGGAAACATAAAAAATGGCTAATGGATCATTAGCAAACGAAGTAAATTACTTAGAGTACCAGGGCAAGCACAAAGGCATTGCCGGCTGGCTGCTAACGGTAGATCACAAGCGCATCGGTCTTATGTACCTTATGGCTATTATGATCTTCTTTTTTGTAGCAATGACGCTGGGTGTGCTGATGAGACTGGAGATGTTAACTCCGGGCCAAACCATTATGAAGCCGCAGACTTATAATTCCGTTTTCACGCTTCACGGAGTTATCATGGTATTCCTTTTTATCATACCTGCAATACCTGCTGTGTTCGGGAATTTTATTCTGCCGAT
>JAUQWT010000098.1 GCA_030835005.1 Ignavibacteria bacterium
GGCATCATGCTGAATGTCTTGTTCGCATCCATTATAAGCGGGTTATCGCCATTTATGTATGCAGCGCTGCCTTTTATTCCGAAGTAAATGCTGAATCCTTTTTGAACTTTGGCTGAATGGAATAAACCGGAGTTTATGTTAGTACTCAGTGCATCTGCATAAGGCTGCAAAACAGCGGCATCTTCGGAAACTACAAATCTTTGTATTATGCCTTCAAGACTGCTGTTATCCTGTGATCTTAACACACCGTAAGGAAATAAAGTGGAAATAGTAACTATTATTGCTGTTAAAATGATTCTTGCTGCTTTGAATGATGTTTTGTCTGAGTTTTTCATTTTTCTGCTTTCTGTTTATGTTTGTTTAGAATTAATTCTTTAAATTCTATACAAAGATATTTCTGAAGCTTATGAAAGCTCTTACAGGTTTCTTACAGAAAAAAATGATGAATTTAGATTGAGAATAAGGATTTCAGGGAGTCTATAATGTGGAAGCCTAGTCTTTGTTCAAAATCGCATGCACTTGTTCCATAATTTTTTTCGAAGGTTTTTCTCCATATTCATCTTCATAATTCTTGAGCAGCTGGCTGAATTTCTTCTTCGCCATGTTGTTATTTCCAATAGCTGTATATGCCTCTATTAATGCAAGTGAAGCTTCTTCATGTAATTTATCAACCTGCAAGAGTTTCTCTGAATAGGTGATAAGTTCATCGAAATTCTTCCGTTTATGAAACAAATCAATCAAAATTTCACAAATCTCGATGTATTTATGCTCCAATACAGTCCTCATCTCTTCAATCCATTCATCATAATATCCGGGTAGGAATTCACCCTTATACAGATCAACAGCGGTTTTTGCACTTTCTATCTTCCTGTTTTCATCAGTTTCAGGAGATTTAACTATGCTGCAAAGCCGGTTGAACTCCAAAACATCTGTTTTGTAAACGAATTCGCCGGACATGTAAAGGATTTTGTCTTCATATATCAGGTAACTTGGTGATATTTCAACCGGTGCTTCGTTATTTTTTGCCGGTTTTGCCTTTTTATAGATCTTTTCTGCATGTGATGGCAGTCTCTGCTCAGGCTTCAGTGCACTGCGGATATTTGTAATTGCCTGATGGAATACGTTTTCTGCGCTGCTTGCTGAGAGCTCATTGAAGAATAATCCAAGTACTTTATCTTTATTTATCTTGATACCCTGGTTGACAAGCAGGTAAATCAGTAATAACTTGCTTTTTTTCCGTATCCATTTTTCGTCGGGTACGGGGTTGCCTCTCACAAATAACTCAGTGCCGCCAAATGTATTCAACTGGATATCCCATAACATAACAGATTCTTTTTTGATTCGTGAAATACACTCTTGTGATAACCATGTTATTGAGTTTCTTTCTACCACAATATTATAGATCTTGGAGATATATTGCTTATGTATGTTATTACTAATTGCAAAATCAAATAAATACCGCATTTGCATAAAATGCTGTACAACAAAAGAGTTATACTGTTTTTCTGATGCGGTTTTTAAGCAGCTATCCAGATACTGAAGAGATGTGCTGTATAATCCGTTCTTAAAATAATAATCTGCGAGATGAAACTGAATCTGAGTAGTGCTGTACAATGATGAATTCTCATATGACTTTAGGGTTTCTAAAAGTATTTTTTCAATTGACGAATTCACATTTTTCATTTTCTCTACTATTGCCCTGTGGGAGTTCATTTCAACATTTAGGTATTCATCTTCCGGATCCTTTGCGATCTCTGCAAGTTCGAGATATGCTTTGGCCTTTTCGTTTTCATTCATGAGAATGTTAGCCTCGCAAATAAACAAGTAATGAAGTGTTAGGTAAGAATTAAATTCATTCTTCTTGTCGAGATTTACGAGTTCGGTAAAATGCATTATGGCAGATTCATAATCTCCTGCTTCAAATGCAAGAAGCGCAGTTAATCTGATAAAATCCCTTTCAAAAACAGGACCTTTAAACTGACCGAAGATCTTTGCAGCTTCATCATAATACTCCTTTGCTTTCAAATACTGGCCGCTCCACCCAAAGCTTAGCACCAGATTGTTAATAGTCTGGAATTTTTTATATATGTTTGTTTCACGTTTTGCGGTACTTTCAAAATAATGCTGTGATTTTATAAAATCACCTTTGTTTAGATATATCCTCCCATACAAGCCATAAATGTCTGTAATTGCCTGTTCAAGCTCGTTTTCTTCGGCAATAAAAATACATTCATCAAGAAGTTTTATTATATCGTCATAATATTTGGCTCCAAGCCTGTAATATGAGCGGGCAAGAGAGATAATAATTTTTGACTTAAGACCGGGCGGGGTTTCAATCTGATAAAGCTTTTTAAAAATATTCAAAGCTTCTTCGGGTTTACCTGTCACCTGGAGTATTTCGGAAAGTTCTGAACTGGCAAATACATGCAGCTTTGTTTCGGAAGCAGTATTTGATATAATTTTCTTGAAATGCTCCGATGCTTTTTCGAGATCGTTCTTGAAGAATCTGAGTAATTTACCTTTTATGAAAAGCAGCTCAGAGTTTGCCTCTAAATGGTCCTTAGGGAATTGCTCAATCCACTTCCACAGCTGCTCATAGCGACCCATACCGAATACGCTTTCGTATTCTCTTGTCAGAAGCTCAGATGCTTTTTCGTAATTCTTTGCTTTCAAAGAATACTCAATAGCAGATGTATTATCACCTGTTTCAAGATAATACCTGAATATTTTCTCAGCAAAAGAGCTTATTTCAATTGCTGTCTTTGAATCGCTTAGTTTAGAATTCAGAAACTGTCTGAAAAGATTATGGTAACTGTAAAGATCATCTGTTTCGCTTTTTATCCCTTTAATTATTGTTGATTCAATAAACAGATTCTTTCTTTTTAATTCACTTAGTATTGTCTTACTGCCTGTGATTCCCAATATCTTATCACACATTGCAGTTGTGAATGAATCAAGCATTGAAGTGAATAGCAGAAAGTCCTGTTGTGCCGGATCTATTTGATTAAAAATATCCTCAGCAAAGTAATCGAATATGTTTTCATCTGCTCTTTTGTGGCCGCCTGAGATAACTTTTTTGAAGTCCTCTCCGTATGCCTGAAGGATCAAATGAAGCCCGGTAACCCATCCGTCTATTGTTTTGTCGAGTTTACTTATATCATCTTTATCATAAAGTAAAGAGTAAATATCTGTCACAAGCTTTTCAGTTTCATCCAGTGTAAAATTCAGATCATCACTATCTATTATAAGCAGATTCCGCTTTGCTTTGAGCTTTGCAATATTAAATCCCGGTTCTGAACGGCTGGTGATTATTATATGCAAATTAGCAGGGAAATTTCCGATCAATGAATTTATTGCAGCATTGAGCCAGGAACCTTCAGGGATATTGTGAAGATCATCCAGAACCATATAGGTTTCGTCAGTGAAGTCAGAAACAAAATCATTAACAAATGTACCCATAACCGAGTTTATTGAGCCGGCTTCATCAATACTCAGTAAATTACTTTGAACAAGAGATGAAACGAGTTCAAGCGTTTTTTCACCAAAATCAGTCTTCAAAACCCTTAAGGCGTGAATAAAATAATTAATAAAACCATAAAAGCTTTCTATATCAGAGCTTACATGAAACCAGGCGTAGGGTTTCTTCTCGGAATTCAGGTAATCCAGAACTGAAGTTGTCTTTCCATAACCTGCCGGTCCCGTAACAAAGATCATGTTTTTTCCCGAATTATCTCTGAACTTAGAAAGCAGTCTCTCCCTGGAGACTATCTTATCGGTGAGTTTTTTGGGGGTAATCCGCGTTTTTATTATGGTTTCCTGCATTTCAAGCAATTTATATGAGATTTATCAATTAATCAGTGCCTTTATTACTCTTTTAATCGTGTACCACATACATCCCAATTGCTCATATAACTTCATGAATTAACATATACTTATCTCTGTAAGGAATCTGTAAGAATTACCTTAAGGTTCAGAAATATCTTTGTACATAAGAATTGACTAAGAACAAAAAAAATTAAAAAATAAACGGAGATAAATAAAATGAAAAACGCAGAAAAAAACAAGGTAACCGTCAAAAATTTCAAGATCACAGATTTTCAGTTCTACTGGGTGTTTGAAGGAAACGGCGAATTTAAAGAAATGCACAACGAAATAGATTACAGAAGGTTCATCGAGAGAAATTACGAAAGCAAATCAAACCAGGGTCTTTAAAAAAACAAAAATTAAAAAAACTAAAAAATAAAGGGAATACTAAAATGAAAGCAATAAATTTTATAATAACAATGGTTCAGGGCGCATTAGTAGCAGCATACATATTATTCTACAACGTTCAATACTACTGGTCACTTAAATCAACAATTGATAATCTTCTGAGTCTCGTCTTCTAAGATTTTACTCTCTGAAATACCGCAATTGTTTTACCTCCTAAAAGCCCCGGGTTTTCATAACCGGGGCTTCCCGTTTTCAGTAAGTACAATTAAAAAAGGCAGTCAATTAGTAATTTGACTGCCTTTAATTTAAAACGGATTAATTAATACCTGTACCACTCAGCTTTGAACGGTCCGTCAACTTCAACACCGATATACTTGGCCTGTTCGGGAGAGAGTTTCTCAAGCTTTGCGCCTACTTTGGCAAGATGAAGCCTTGCAACCTTTTCATCAAGATGTTTCGGCAATACATATACTTCATTTTTGTAATTGGTGTGATTCTGCCAAAGTTCTATTTGAGCTAGTGTTTGGTTTGAAAATGAGTTCGACATTACAAACGAAGGATGACCCATTGCGCAGCCAAGATTTACAAGGCGGCCTTCTGCAAGAACAATAATTTCCTTGCCGTCAACATTGTAAAGATCAACCTGGGGTTTTATGGTTTCCTTGGTATTGCCGTAATTTTTATTAAGCCAAGCCATATCAATTTCATTATCAAAATGGCCTATGTTGCAAACAATTGCTTTATCTTTCATAGACTTGAAATGCCTGTCTGTGATAATGTTCAGGTTACCAGTTGCAGTAACAAGAATATCAGCTACCTTAGCTGCTTCATCCATTGTTACAACCTGGTATCCATCCATTGCAGCCTGAAGAGCGCAGATAGGATCAATTTCTGTAACCATTACTCTTGCGCCTGCTCCGCGAAGTGACTGTGATGAACCTTTTCCAACATCTCCGTAACCAGCAACAACGGCAAGCTTGCCTGCCATCATAACATCAGTTGCACGCCTTATAGCGTCAACAAGTGATTCCTTGCAGCCGTATTTATTATCAAATTTTGATTTTGTAACCGAATCATTCACATTTATACATGGTAACGAAAGTGTTCCGTTCTTCATTCTATCATACAGCCTGTGAACGCCTGTTGTTGTTTCTTCGCTGATACCTTTAATTCCGGCAATGAGTTCGGGATAGTCGTCAAGAACCATGTTAGTTAAATCGCCGCCGTCATCAAGTATCATATTCAAAGGCCTATCGAAAGAACCGAAGAACAATGTCTGCTCTATGCACCAGTTAAATTCTTCTTCATTCATGCCTTTCCATGCGTAAACAGGAATACCCTTTGCAGCAATTGCTGCTGCAGCGTGATCCTGCGTAGAGAAAATATTACATGAAGACCATTTTACTTCTGCGCCAAGCTCGATCAGTGTTTCTATCAAAACCGCAGTCTGAATAGTCATGTGCAAACATCCTGCTATCCTTGCTCCCGTTAGCGGCTTGGAGTTCTTATATTCTTCTCTGATAGCCATGAGTCCCGGCATTTCTGCTTCAGCTAGACGTATTTCTTTTCTTCCCCACTCAGCAAGTGAGAGGTCTTTTACTTTAAACTTTTCAAGCTTTAAATCTTTTTCTAATGTTTTAGGCATTTTAAATATAAGTTAGTTTATAGTTTATTTCTTAAAATTTTTATTTAGTTCAGAATCAAAGATCTTGAAAGTTTCTTCATCAAGAAGGCATAAGACAACTTTCTCCAGAGTTGATTCCTCTTTAGATTTATTTTTTTCTTTAAAATGATCAACCACAGTTTTAACAATAATCTTTGCACTCTCTTCAACCGGGTAGCCGAATATCCCTGAGCTAATTGCCGGTATTGCAATAGACTTCAGCTTCTTTCTTTCAGCAACAATTATTGCAGAACTTACCGCTGAAGCAAGCTTTTCAGCTTCACCGGATTTTCCATCTTTATACTTGGGACCTACGGCGTGAATTACATGCTTTGCTTTCAGGTTTCCGCCGTTTGTTATAACTGCAGTACCTGTTGGGATATTCCCTATCTTTTTTGATTCCTGCTGAATTATCATTCCGCCCCGTTTAACTATTGCAGCTGCAAGTCCGCCGGAATGCAGCAAAAATGTATTTGCCGGATTCACGATTGCCTCGACTTCAAGCAGGGTAATATCACCCTGGATCACTTCTATTTCGGTATTTCCTACCTTATGGCTCATGATTAATTGTTAATTGAAATTCCCAGCTCTTTTAGCTGCTTTTCTTCAACGATACTCGGGCAGCTATCCATCAACCCAACTGCGCTTGTTGTCTTGGGGAATGCTATTGTTTCGCGGATATCTTTTGTGCCGCAAAGTATTGCTATAATTCTATCAAACCCAAGTGCAAAACCGCCATGCGGGGGAGCACCGTACTTGAATGCATCAAGTAAAAAGCCGAACTTCTCTTCCTGCTGTTCTTTGGTCAAATCAAGCACTGAAAATACTTTCTGCTGAATATCACTTCTATGTATCCTAATGCTACCTGAGCCAAATTCGTTTCCGTTGCATACTAAGTCATAACATGTTGCCCTTATGCTGAGCAGATCCTCTATATTATCCTTCGGATTCTTATACCCATTATCAAGTTTTGACATATCTTCTTCATTAGGCATGGTAAATGCATGATGTTCTGCATAAAAAGTATTGTCTGAGGTTTCAAAACCAAAGATGGGGAAGTTGTTTATCCACACGAACTCATATTTTGATTCATCTATCAAATTGAACATTTCGGCAAGCTTAAGCCGCAAATTTCCAAGTGCAGAAAGAACTTTTTTCTTTTCGCCGGATAGAATGAACACAACATCTCCCGAATTAGCATCAAAATCCTTTTTTATCCCGGCCTGAACGTCATCACTCAAAAATTTAAGCATTGGTGATGATGTTGTACCGTCAGTATTATATTTAATATAACCAAGTCCGCCAAACTTAAGAGTCTTCACATAATCAGTAAGTGAATCAATAGTTTTCCTTGAAACTTCCTGCGCTGTCAACTTAATTCCTGCCACAATTCCATTTTGCGAAATTGCATCAGTAAAAACTTTGAATTCGGTATTCTTAACTGTATCAGTAATATTAGCAATCTTCATCTCACCTTTTACTCTCAGATCAGGTTTATCACTTCCATAAGTTTGCATTGCTTCATCATAGCTCATTATTCTAAACGGAGTACTTAGCTCAATGCCTGCAGCTTCTTTCCATATATCACAAATAACACCTTCAACAATTTTGAATACATCTTTTTCCTCAACAAAACTCATTTCAAGATCGATCTGTGTAAACTCAGGCTGTCTATCTGCCCTTAAGTCTTCATCACGGAAGCATTTGCAAATCTGCACGTATCTATCCATTCCGCTAACCATTAATATCTGTTTATAGGTTTGCGGTGATTGCGGAAGTGCGTAAAACTTTCCCTTATGTACACGAGACGGCACAAGATAGTCGCGTGCACCTTCGGGAGTGGATTTCATTAATATCGGAGTCTCTATCTCAACAAAATTCTCGCGTTCAAAATACCTGTGTACTATTTGATAAACTCTGCTTCGTAAAACAAGGTTATCGGCTATTTTTTTTCTTCTTAGATCCAGGTAACGGTATTTCCATCTGAGTTCCTCAGATGCTTTAACTTCCTCTTCTACTACAAAAGGTGTTACTTCTGCCAGATTCAATATTTCAATATTTTCCGCAAGGACTTCAACCTCACCGGTTTTCATATTCGGGTTCGTTGAACTTCTTTTCTGAACAACGCCTGTGGCTGAAATAACAAACTCAAGCCCAAGTGATTTAGCAATATCGTAAACTTCCTTATTTTCTGAAGGAATTGTAAGCTGTGTTACGCCGTATCTATCTCGCAGATTAACAAAAATAACCCCTCCTAAATCACGGACTTGTGAAACCCATCCGTTGAGAGAGACGCGTTTTCCTGAATCAGCAAGTGTTAACTCACCGCATGTATTTGTTCGCTTAGTAAATTGCATAGAACAACAAAAATACGCAAAAATTGGCAGGGTTTCAATGAAAGGATTAATCATGTTTTTCAATTGAATAAACCATCTAATAACTCTATATTTGCTTAATTTTAATTATTTTCCCGATTTTTCGGGAATTTGTCTGAAACCACAACTTAATGACTATACACATATCTTCTGCAAGGCTTGGCACAATTTTAAGCAAAAGTAAAAACAAGAAAATTGCCGTAATTGGCGATGTAATGCTTGATAAATACGTTTACGGTGATATTTCAAGGATTTCCCCCGAAGCGCCTGTACCCGTTATTGATACTAAGAAGACCGAATACAAGCTCGGTGGGGCGGCAAATGTTGCAAATAATATCAAAGCTCTTGAAGCTGAACCAATTCTGATTGGTGTAATTGGGCACGATAATGATTCGAAAGACTATCTAAAGGTAATGAAAAACCTTAAACTTTCAACCGTCGGAATTTTCAGAGACAAAACAAGGCCAACTACAGCTAAAACAAGGGTAATTTCTCATTCCCAGCATGTACTTAGGGTTGATAGCGAAAAGAAGCATGATCTTTCAAAAGACCTAACAAACAAAATCCTCGCATTTGTAAAGAGTAATCTGAAAAACTTCGAAGCCGTAATATTCCAGGATTATAACAAAGGAGTTTTAACAAAAGAACTTATCACCGGAATAATCACTCTTTGCAGGAAAGCAAAAAAGCCGGTTTACGTTGATCCGAAATTTGCTAATTTTTTTGAATACAGGGATGTTACAATTTTCAAGCCTAACCGAAAAGAAGTAAG
>JAUQWT010000099.1 GCA_030835005.1 Ignavibacteria bacterium
GAGTACGAAAAAAACAGGCAATTTGCATTTGAGAGCCGGCAGCAGATCAAAGGAATTGAACTGGTAAGAAAGAAAAAAAGCGGTGAAGATATCCCGCTTAAGCTGTATTCATTTCCGGTTGCAGAGCCCGACGGCAAGATAAACAGGGTTCTGGCATTTTACGAAGATATAACGGTTGCGAAGCAGTATCAGGAAGAGATCTCTGTACTATTGAACAAAGCTGAGGAAGAGCTGCGCAAAAGAAAAAACGCATATGACCAGATCCGTAAATTCTCACAGGGTATAGAACAAAGCCCGAATTCAATAGTGATCACAAATTCTGACGGCAATATAGAATACATAAATCCGTACTTCACAGAGCTTACGGGTTATACATTGAATTATGCGGCCGGAAAGAATCCCAGCATACTGCAATCGGGCCAGACGCCCGAAGAAACCTACAAAGAAATGTGGGAAACCATAAGTTCGGGGAAGGTATGGAACGGAGAATTTCTTAATAAGAAAAGAAATGGAGAGCTTTACTGGGAATCGGCTTCGATCGGGCCCATTCTTGATGATGAGGGAAAAATTACTCACTATATTGCGATCAAACAGGATATTACAGAAAAGAAAAAACAGGAAAAACTCCTGAGGGAATCTCTGGAAGAAAAGGAGATCATGCTGAGGGAAATTCATCACCGCGTCAAGAATAATCTTCAGGTAATTTCAAGTCTGCTCAATATGCAGGTAGAACAGTATCAAAGCCCCGAGGTTATCGATGCGATCAATTCCAGCCGCAACAGGGTTAAGGCAATGGCCCTTGTGCATGAAAATCTCTACCGCTCATCAAACATTTCCAAAACAGAAATGAGCGATTACATCTCAATGCTTTCAGCGAATATATATTCAGCATACGGAGTTACATTTGAGCGCATAGGATTCAAACATAATGCACTAGGGATCAGCTTTGGCATTGATACGGTTATTCCGCTTGGGCTCATCATTAACGAAGTGGTTTCTAATTCACTCAAACATGCTTTTCCGGAGGGCAAAAAGGGAAATATTATTCTTGATATAGCCCAAAAACCCGATGGATCATACCGGTTGAGGATTTGTGATAATGGCATTGGCCTTCCGGAAGGTTTCAATTCGGAAAGCTTTAACACGCTGGGTATGGCTCTTATCACAGGGCTTGCCTCTCAGCTTGAAGGCAATACCGTTATAAATAATACAGTTGGTACGGAAGTAATAGTTAATTTTAAAGAGCTTAAATATAAAACCCGGGTGTAGTTTCCGGTTTCCAAACTTCCTGCCATGGATTCATTTCGTGAGTTCCGCACAGTTACTTCGGAAAAAGGGAAGCAGATCTTTTACCTTTTCCCGATCACAGCAAACATTCTTCCGGAGTTTTCTCTATCGCGCCTGTAGGAGTGCAAAAGATCCGGACTGCTGTAAGTGCAAAGTCGGGAGCTTTCAATATTATCCGGCTTCACTCCTGCAACTTTTAGCTGATCTATTACAGCGGTACCAATATCAATAAACGGTTTTGCTGATTTACCTGAATCTCTGAAACTGACATACTTATCATCAAATAGTTCTGCTACTTCCCTGCCTACTTCAAAATACTCACGGCTTATTCCGGGTCCGATAAACACTATCATATCGGCAGGCGATGAAGAGAATTCACTTGCCATCAAACTGACAGCGTTTGTGACGATACCTTTTTGAGTTCCACGCCAACCGGAATGGATATTAGCAATAACACTTTTCACCGGGTCGTATATCATGACAGGCAGGCAATCTGCAACGCTTATGACAAGGTACAGATCATTTTCTGATGTTATGAGCGCATCTGTTTCTTTGTATAATCCCGGTTCGTTAACCAATGTAACATTGCCGGAATGAACCTGATTTGCATGCGCCAGCCTTGATCCATCAATACTAAGCGAACCGAAAAACCGTGAACGGTTTTCAGCTACTGCACTTTCATCATCGCCAACATGCCTGCTTAAATTATTATGGAACGGTGCACTTCCCCCTGCCTTTGTGGATATGCCGTGCACGATTTCCTTAACTCCAGATAGTATTTTACTTTTGATTATATTTTCCAATTACTTCTTTCAACTCTGTTTTTGTTTGTCATTCTCCCCCTGCCTGTGCAGCAGGCAGGCCCGAAAGGGGGAGTTAGGGGGTCCGTTGACCGCCTTATCTATTCGTTTTTGCTTCTTATTGCCTATTGACAATTGCTCATAGTTAAATATTAATTGCTACCTCACCATTTCCTCTAAATCCTTTTTCAGATTCTTCATCTTCCACGGTTCCACAAGCCCAAGTTTGGCGCGGGTCATCTCATCAATTGATCTTGAATAATCTGCATCATGTATGTTTTGTCCGGAAGAATTCCAGTCGGCGAGCTCATCTTCAAACAATTCACTTTTTTCGGGGTAAATATAATACTCGGAGTGTTTTAGCACAACCAGTGCGCTGCCGCCAATTGGTATGAGCATGCTTGCCCAACTCCTAATAGTTACAGGCGCTTTTTGCGTTGCCGGATCTATCACAAATGTATCGGTAGCTGTAATTATTACCGGTGCAACATGATAAACCCAGTTCCTGCAGAACTTCTTATGTTCAAGCAAAATGTGGGGCTTGTATTTAAATTCATCGAATTCAGATAGCCGCCTGCAATCCGCAACAAGCCATATTTTGCCAAGGACAGCATCGGGAAAATTTTTTTGAATGATGCCGGCAACAATATGAGCGCGTGATTTGCACGTATTGCAGTCTTCAAAATCGAGAATATGTGACTGAGATTCAATGAATCTGTAAATGGAATCAACATTAGAGTTGCTCATATTCGCCTTACCAAGTGTATGTGTAAGTGTATCAGATAGCGCGCTGTATTTATAGATTCCGCTTTCCTGTGCAATACAAACAGAGCCTATCCAGAACATCATAACCACCAACTTTTTCATATGCAAAAATACGAATATTTGATCATTTGGTTTCAATTCGGGTCTCCTGAAGCTTCTCCAAGAACCAAAGCCGGTTAACGAGCGTTTTATTCTCTTCTATTTCACACCTCATCTTCTGAAGTAAGAATTCATCCGGCTCAAGCCTCAGCTTCATCAACCTTTCAAAATACAATGCCATTTCCTTAAAGATAGTTCTGTACCTTGCGGATATGACGGTCTTATTATTATTTACCCATTTCCTAAAGGCATCAACCTTTGATATATATGCCTCAGTTTCACCGGTTTCATAGTAAAGCCTTATCAGCAGTGTATCCACTTCATATTTGTAAGTTGAGTCAATTATTGATATCCGTGCAAGGAATTTCATAGCTTTGCCATACTCTTTTTTATCGAAGTAAAGCCGTGCATAACAAAGATCAGTATTTGCCTGTATATGTTCCTTCGGCTGAATTTGGCTGTACTCTTCTATAAATTTTTCACACCAGTCAAATTCTCCGCAGCTGCAAGCCGAGCTTACTATTACACGGAACACGACGGGCCTTATTTTATTTGATTCGCTCCACAAACCGCCGTTTAATCCCAAACGGAAAAGGCCGAGCGCTTTTTGCTCATACCCCGGCCTGCCTGCAAGCGCCTGGCGTCTGCAAAAAGTAGTCATATTTGTGATAGCGTTAAGAACATCATTCTTATCAAGCTTATAAAAATTTTCTTCGGTGAACTCTTCAAGTGTTTTTAGGCTTGATTCATCGTAGTTCAAATAGAAGAGCGTAAAATAGTAATACAAAATTATGCAGGTATCTTCTATATAACGGTCAAGATTCTTTTCCATGTAACCGAGAATAATATCTATAAATGATGTATCATACTCAAACTTAAAGAAAGTTATCTGTTTGTTCAGCATCAGGGCATAATTTTTAAGAAGCGTTGAAAGAAAAAATTTGACGGACTGGTCGACAATATCCTGATAACATTCAAGATTTTCCTTTGCGTCACCGGTCTTGCGCCTGTTCACAAAGACACTTCTAACCTCCAGAAGCTGCAGCCTTTCCAGGAAGCCTGCTTCAGTCTGCGGCCGGAGGATCTTCGGAGATGCTGCAGTTTTCCTGTAACTCCTTTCAAAGATATCGTCCAGTTCTTTTGCAGGAAGAGACCCTAAAAAGTATATTGATCCAGCAAATTTATCCGCAGAGAATCTTTCTATTGAAATAAATTTCTGAACCAGTATAAACAGATCGGAAGTAATGTTTCGCATTCTTGTATCGCTGTATTTCTTATCTGGCCCGGGATATAATGCTGAATATAGTATCTTCTTTTCAGGCTTTGAGCTTTTGAAGTTTGGATAGTACTTCACAAGTTCTTCATAAAGCTTTAAGACATAAACTGAACGGTTATGATATGGTGAGCGCAGGAAGTCCCCAAGAATTTTCATTTCTTTTTTGTTCAGTGAACCAAGCAATTCCAGAAGTTTATTGCTTATTACTTCCTTTGATCTCATTTGACATTCCGGTTTATGAAAATACATTTTTCGCCCCTGGGCGAATTCGAAGAAAAATTCAGGATTTTGGAGACAAATTCACTGCTTTTATGAGATACAAAATACACAAAAAATTATATAATTACACTTATTATTGAGATCTTTGTGCTAAATATTGAGATACAAATGTGCTATATTTTCTTTGCAAGCGATACTTACAGAACGTATTTTTGAGCAGAATCAAAGGAAAGGGCAATTCCAAATCAAAGAAAAAAAAATACTATCAGGGCAGGGAACACCCCATGTCGACGCAAATGTACCCGTTAAAGTACATTCGGAATTGCCGCGAAGACAGGTTGAGACCTGCCCTTCTAACTAAAAGGAGCAGCAACATGAAAAAAGTAATTTTCGTTTTATTACTACTACCATTTTGCGGAAGCATCATGCACTCGCAGGTCAGGTGGGTTAAAAGATATGACGGCCCTGTTCATAACCTTGATTATGCCAAAGATGTGAAGATAAGCGCGAATAAAGTTTATGTTGCAGGATCTTCATGGGGGGCGAACACCGTTACCGATTTCACTATCGTAAAATATGACCTGATAAGCGGATCTCAGGAATGGGCTTACAGATACAACGCTCCCGATAGCGGCAGCGATGACGCAATGAGCATTACCGCTGATTCATGGGGATATTTATATGCAACAGGAATGGTGCATCACAGCACCTCAAGCGGAGTTGATATTTTTACAATGAGCATTACTCCAACAGGAGGAGTAAGATGGATGAAGGAATTCACAGGAAGCGGAAATTTACCGGACCAGGGGCTGAAGATCATGACGGATGACAGCCGCAACGTTTATGTTATGGGAGTAACCACTCCGCCTTCAGGTGACTTTGATATCATAGTGATCAAATACAGCGAGCTTGGCATTGAATTATGGCGGCGGCAATATGAGAGCCCGCAAATACAGATGCCCCGGGACATGTATGTTGATAAAGCAACCGGAGAGGTTTTTGTAACCGGTTATACGGGCAATAATTTTCCGGACTATATTACTCTCAAATTAAATGCTTCCGGTTCTATTGGCTGGGTAAGAACTTTTGGAGCAAATCTGGGGGATATATCACATTCTATCGGCCATGACCCATTTAGCGGCGATATCTTAGTAACAGGCGAAACTGAGAGCATAGGTACCGGCGTAAGTATTACAACTGTCCGCTACAGCAGCACCGGAGACGAACTATGGAGCTCGCGTTACAATTGCCCAATTGCAGGCGGGAATTCGTACGGATTGCAGGTTGAATCAGCAGGAGATATCATTTATGTTTCGGGATACAGCAACGAGAGCAATACAAATCAAAGTGTAGGGCTTGTCCTGGGGCTGGATTCTGCAGGAACGCTTAGATGGAAAACAACTTATGCTGCCCGCTTCGGAAATTTTACTTCCCAAAATATTCCTTCGGATATGGAAGTTGATCATTACGGAAGAGCATACATTTCTGCGCGGGTTAGTGATACTGCCTTCGGAGTAGGAAGTGATATAATGGTTGTAAAGATCAATCAAGATGGATTTGCAAGCCACTTCCGGTACAACAGTACATTTAGTGACGGAACGTCTGCACTTGCAATATCAAACCTGAGTGTTGTGCTGACCGGCTCAAGTGATACTACCGGCCAGTCTTCTGATATGCTTACCGCTGCGTTTCCCCTTTCAGCGGGAAGATTTAATCAAACTGCGCGCAAGGTTATTCTTCCATTTGGTGATGCTGCAGATACAATGGGTTCAGTACGGCGCATAGGGCGCTATGGTGATGCCACTTTGCCGCTGAAAGTCACAGTTACTCTTGATTCCATTACTTTTCCTGCAACAGGCGATCTGGAAATTTACCTCATTCATAACGGCATTACGGATACTCTTGTTTTCCATCAGGGCGGAGCGGGTGACCATTTCATTTCCACTGTACTTGATGACACTGCTGCAACACCCATCACGGGCGGATCAGCGCCTTTTACAGGAACATACCGGCCTTACAAACCGCTTGCAGTTTTTAACACAAGTAATGTTGAAGGTGACTGGATACTGAGAGTAAAAAATACCGGTAGCTCAACGGGAATGCTGAACAGCTGGAGTATTAATTTTGAACTGGATGAGAACACGATCGGTATTCAGCAAACCTCAACGGAAATTCCGAATGGTTACAGTCTTGGGCAGAACTATCCGAATCCGTTTAATCCGGTAACAAAAATCAAATTCAATATTCCGAAAGCCGGACAAGTTTCCATGAAGCTCTATGATATTACCGGCCGTGAAGCAGCAGTTCTTGTCAATAAACAATTATCACCCGGTTCATATAACTACGATCTTAATGCAAATGACATGGGGCTATCCAGCGGCGTATATTTCTACCGGCTAATTACAGATAACTTCACGGATGTGAAAAAATTGGTTCTGGTAAAATAGACCTTGTTTTTTTCCCCCAGAACGGTAAACAGTATAGCAGAAGAAGGATCAAGGGAAATAGTAATCTTAAACTCAAGAAACCCCTGATCACATTGATCAGGGGTTTCTAATTAATTCTCCAACTCCTACAAATAGATACTTGTGTAACAAAATTACATCGAAACTATATTTTTTACGGAGTTACTTCGACCCAATACATATCATTTCCTTTTGAAGCAACGAATGTTATAAGCCCTGTTTCGCTAATTGCGAAATTGCTGTAGGCGGAGAACTGATCGCCTACATGTTTATTATTTATATAAAGTCTGTAATTATAAGAATAGATATTTTTACTTATCCGGTTTCCTGCAAAATAGACAAGTTTACCGTTAACAATCTTTACGTCAGAAATATTATCAAATTCTTTGCTATCGCCTTTGCTGCTTATCACCCTGTATTTATACTCATAATTGTTATAATCAGTATTAACTCCTTCACAGAATGCGTAGTTACCGTTTTTATCACTAACTATTGTGGAGCCCGTTTTCCAGTCAACAGTATTTATCATATCGTATGGACCATAGCTTTCATCTCCAATAAACATGTAACATTTATCAGGCTGCTTTTTTTCATAATTACCGTAGTTAGTTGCCGAATACGAAAAACCGACTTTAGATAGCCAGGCAAAATCAGAAATGTAATCATACTTACCTGTTAGAATTTGATCACCACTTACCAGAAAAGATTTATTGTTCTTATCAGAGGCAATATACACCGGCCTACCGGCGGGATTGAACTTTACGTTCAAAATAGAGTTATACGCAGCGCTTTGTTTACCATCATAAACAAGACGGTTCTCATAAATGACATCTCCCTTCTTATCGGTTTTTTCTTCAGAAGTAACGTAGGCAAGCATTCCGGAAGGAGAGTAAATATAGTTGTTGATGTATCCTTCAATAGTTTTTACCGGTTCGCCGCCGTGCATCAAAGTTGAGCGTGACTTATACTCTCCAACAGAATCCTGCCCCGAGTAAACGGGAATTCCGGCATTATCAAATACGATCGGGCCGTAGATCCAGTCGAAGCTTTTGTATTCTTTATCACCCTTTACAACAAATGTGTTTCCGCGATCCATATAGAACATTCCTGAGGATTTTGCAATGTAACACGGAACGTCCTGCGTGTCAAAGTTCAGTTCATACCAGCTTATATCGGAATAATGTTTCTGTTCTTCTGTGCCTATAACAAGGAATGTGCTCATGCCGTCACGGGCAATGTAGTACGGTTTGCCGGAACTTGTAAAGCCAACGAAACCCTGCGGTTCACCTTCTGCGTATTTTTCGGGAACGTATGAGAGGCGGACTTCATCATAAGCTTTGCCCTGAGAAAGGCTTCCGGTTCTTGTATCGTAAGTAATGAGATATTCTTTGCCTGCATCTCTTGCGCCGAAGTATATATTACCTTCTTTAATAGCCCAGCCGTCTTTAATGTTTTCATAAACTGCTATGACTTCATTATTTTTCAGCAGTGAATATGTAAAGGTTGTATCTGTAATGTTTGTTGATGCAATCATATAAGAATTCCCGGCTGCATCAAAGAGCGAGTTATACTGATTGGCATAATTAAACTCTTTTGAATTTCCCTTTGGAGTTATGACAGTGTACATCCTGGTTAAGGTATCATAACTTGAAAACACCCATCCACCGGATTTGGAATCGTAAGAAATTGAATACGCATCATTATAGGCGCCGGAGGAGGAAATTGATGTAATAAGTTTTTGGTTTACCGACTGCGAAGCAGCAGAGATAGTACACAGTAAAACTGCAAAAAACAGTACTTTTGAGACATTTTTCATATTTTTGGAGATTTAATTTCGGTTAATACAAAGATAAGCAAAGAAACATCAATGAACAATTAGGAATTAACAATGAACAAATAATCCGTCAGAGCCGGATTAACCCAGAGAGTACCCCGTTCTTCTAATGCGGGACTCAACAATTAAGAAATTGCCTAAGCGGCGAAAATATAGGCATTAAACACATAGTCTTTAGGGGTTAGGTAGGTCAAAAGCATGCTTTTGACTAAAGCGGTTTAGTGTAATCATTGTAACAGTCAAAGGCACCGCGAGGCGGGATTTCGTTTGCCTTTATCAGGCAAACTCAACGTGCCTTTGACCTACTGTCTTATCAAAAAGCCGGATCGTAAAATTGATGCTCTAACCCGGCTGATATTACTGCAAAAAATTTCTGAGAAGGAAAAGAATTACAAATTGAATCTTAAGCCCCCGGTTATGCGGAAGCCGTAATTTTTCATTGAAACGTTTGGAACACCCTTTAGAATATTAGAAAGTCCTAAACTAAATGCCGCCTGTACGAATACGAAAGACTTTTTGGAGACATTTATATCAACTCCGGCGCCAAGCAGAATTCCGGTATCCATTGGTTCAATCTTATTGCTGATATCGACCGTTGCTGTCTGCTGGCCATTACTTTGCACTTCTTCGGCAGAAAGATTGAATCCGAATGACGGGCCAGCCAGAAGATAAGGTTTGATAAGGATGAGCGGAATTCCAACTTTTACCAAGAGAGGAACTTCCAGGTATGTAAATTTTTCATTGAAGGTTATGTTTCCGTTTTTTGCAGTATATCCCTTTGGCACATAAAACACACCGGTTGATACAGAAAGGATCTTAACGAAGTTCAGATCAACGGATGCACCGAATACCGGCCCTGTTTTGGGGTCAGTTGTTGCAGTGGGAGTTATCACCACATTTGAGGCTGAAATGCCGCCTTCTATTCCAAGTTTTACGGATAACTGTGCATGTGAGGCTGAATAAGCAGAAAAAAGCAGAAACAGAATTAGTATAGATCGTTTGAAATCCATAAGTTAGAACCTCCGTTGAGTTATCAGAAATTGAATAAAACTATGTTGTTCGCACCAAAGTGTGTTGTTAATTTGAAATCAACAAATCCAATGTTAGCGGCTAAAGCCCAATTCTTACCCGCATTATTATCCACGACCTGAAGGTTCCCGCAAGGCGGGACAGGCAGTAGCAACAATTATATTTTTTGATTAGAAAAAAGCCGGATCACAAAATTGACGTCATGACCCGGCTTTTATTATAGCAGGAATTTTTGATGCTTTGAAAATTACATGTTAAATTTTGCACCGGCAGTGATCTGTATGCCGTAATTCTTTATAGTTACGCTTGGCTGGTTTTTCGCAATGTTGGATAAACCCAGTGAATATGCAAACTGAATGAACAAAGATGTTTTTGTTGCTATCTTGAAATCACTTCCTGCTCCGAAGAGAAGGCCGAAATCCATCGATTCAACGAAATTACTAACGTCAGTTGTAGCAGACTGCTGGCCATTAGTTTGATCACTGGTAGCAGCAAGATTAAACGCCAAAGTTGGGCCTGCAAGAACATATGGTTTTACTTCTGTCAATGGAAAACGGGCTTTCAATAATATTGGAATTTCAAAATAATTCAGCTTTATCTTACTAACCAACGTTCCTTGTGTAGAAGACCACCCTTTCATAATAAAACGCACACCGCCGGTAACGCCGATAGTTTGACCGATGTTAATATCTACCAGACCCCCAATGATAAATCCTGTTCTTGTATCGGTAGTTGAGCTGGGAGTTGTGCTGACATTGGCAAGATTAAGGCCGAATTCAGGCCCAATCGCAATTGATGTCTGTGAATATGCAGTGCAGGCTGTTAAGATAAGTATCACTGCAGCGAATAAAGTTGTGTTAAGTTTCATTTTTTTCTCCTTTAGTTTTATTTAAAACAAATGTTTTAAATGTAGAAATACAATCTGCTATGGAATAGTTAAATCAGCTTGTGCATCTGCAAATGAAGAATTAGAAGTTGTTGAACCGGTGAAGTAGAATTTCCATTGCTGTCCCGTTGCTACGCCAGTATATTCCGAAAGGTTATAAGTTGTATCTTTGCTGTAAACATAAGTTCCGCCATCTGTCAGAGTATCAAAAAACGGCTGAGCAGGAAGACTTACAACTACGCGTGTGAGCTTTACATCAACTCCGGGCTTGAAAGTGAAGAAAGTGCCGGTGGTTCCCGGAGCAGTTGACATAGCAAAAGTAACGCCTGAGTTTAACGGTCCGGTAGTATCACTTTTACAGCCAATTGCATAAACAGCGGAAAGCACGAATAAGAAGAGAAGAATAACATGTTTCATTTAGACCTCCATGGTTTTTAAGTTAGTATTTTTTCTTAATTTCTGAAATTCAAAAATCATACCCCGCACCATTTTCAGATATGCAGCTTCTAGGCGTTGAAATGTCCTCAATGAGAATTGAGGAGTGCGGGGTAAAAATATATTTTAATTTTGGAATTGAGAACATTTCTAAGCGCCTTTACAAAAGTAAGTTAAGCCATACAATTGTGCAAAGAAAAATATTCTGAAGATTAGAAAAACATACCCCGTTTTCACGCCATAATTCTGAGAGAATTAGAGTAAAAACTGCAAAAACGTCTAAAATTTAAAGAAAAATAAATCCATATTTTTAGAAAAAAAATGACTAAATATATACCAGTGATTTTCATGATGTTGGGTTTTGAGGGTATTTTAGGTCAGTGCCGATGTTTTATCTTGATCAGGTTTTCGCCGACAAAAAAAGGCAGGTGCAATACCTGCCTCAGATCATTCATGGAAAACCTGCTTTTTTAAAGGGATTTGAGGCTAACGCCCGTTTCCCTTTTTGAAGCCTTTTTTGTGCTGGTTTTTCTTTTTCTGGAATTTTTTAGTACAGCTTCCGTCTTTTTTCTGCTGGCGGTCGCGCTTCCTATCCTTTAAAAGGCATGCTCCTTTGGGATCTCTGTTCTGTGCATATGTATCAGGTACGAATGCAATTATGGATGTGGCTGCAAAGAGCAGAATGAGGATTTTGGTTACGAGGTTTTTCAATTTATACTCCTTTTTAAGTAACGTTATGGATTATTTCTGCCTTCGGTGGTTTGACAAGATAAAAGCGTGAAAGTTTAATGGAAATTACCTGCTTCTGCTTAAGAATCTGCGTATTGAGGAGGTTGGATATCAAATATGAACTTAAAGGCGGAACCTTGAAGCAGGGAGATTACATGAATGCGGTTCTTGTACCAAAGGCACATATAATTGTACTTATTATGTGAGTACAAATGAATTTCAATAGTCAAATGCATGCCTTTGACCTATACATCATCCGGTTAAATATTATACCAGGGTTATCTTGGTTATCTCGGGGGGACAATTAATACGGATGGGCAGACCAACAGAACCGATGCCTCGGGATACATACATGTTGGAATTTCCGATCTTATACAAGCCTTCAATATACTTGCTGACTGTCGCGGCAAATGAAAGATTAAAATTCCCGATCTTTACCGGGACAACCTGTCCTCCGTGTGTGTGGCCTGCCAGAACGAGATCGATCTCTTTCTTCGCCAGGTCATCAAATCCATATGGCTTGTGGCAAAGAAGGATCTTTGGCGAGTCACTGAAAGTTGATTCATTGGTTCTAAGGTACTTATCCATATCACCATAGTACTTAA
>JAUQWT010000100.1 GCA_030835005.1 Ignavibacteria bacterium
ATCTTCTGTGGGAAATCTTCTTAAGAGAGGATATGAGTTTTATCAGCTTGGAACTCCGTCAAAATTTATTTTGGGTTCACTTTATAAAGAGCCTGTTTATATTCCGGAAAATTCTCATATATCAGAGCAGGAAGTTAAAGACCCGTTTTTCAGTGTGAACAAAGCCATTATCAATGATCTTGGAAAGGCAAACAATAGCGGGGTGATCCATAACATAATTGTGATGACAGACAATTACCCTGCTTATTACAGCGATGTAATCAGCAGTGCAAACATTCCGGTATTCAACCTTGGAAAAGAATTTGATGAAAGGATCAGGATTGGAGAAAGTATTGACTACTGGAAAGGTTCAAATATGCAGGGCCATTGGAATCACCACGGTCATGAAGTAGTTGCAGAGTTTCTGTTTAAAAATCTCAAGAATATTAAGTTCTAAAGGTTAAGTGGATTGTTAACATCCACTCCTGCTCTTATTTCAATGTTTTTACCGTTGATTCTTTCCGGTGCATTCAAAAGATATTTTACAACTCCGGCCGTTTCATCAAAAGTGAGTAATCTGCCGGCATAACTCTTACTTGCAAGTTCCTGCAGCACTCTTTCATCAGTATCTTTGTTCAGGCCTCCTGCCATAACATCCGGTGATATGCAGTTGGAGATTATTCCAAGCCTGGAGTTTTCTGCCGCCCATGAATTGCTGAGAGAAAGCAGATAAGATTTATTAGCAGAATATTCACTTAGCCCGATAGGGGGAGCATCCAAAACGTAAGAACTCAATATATTAATTATTCTGCCGGTTTTTTTCTTCCTGAAAATTCTTAATGCTTCTAAGGTAATCGTTATAACGGGCAGAATATTCTCATGAAAACTCCTGGAAAATTCTGCAGGGGAGGATTTGTGAAAATGCTTCTTCATAAATCCGGTGAGTGCGTTATTGATAAGAACATCAATATCAAGAGATTCTATCTTTGCTGATAGATCTTTCAGGCTTACTTCATCTGAATAATCACAGAAAAACGCTTTGATGTTCTTATATTCGGCCTCAAGGGCGGCAGCATTTTTAGCTGATTTACAATAAGTGATATTCACAAAACACGAAGTGTCTTCTGCGAGCTTTCTTGCGATAGCTTCTCCAAGTCCTGATGCACCGCCTGTAAGTAATATCTTCATTCAAAAATCTTTATTTGCAGTTTACCAATTGCTGTTTTAATATTACTTTCATTGACAAAAACAAAACTTATATCAGCAACATTTACAGCCTCTGAAAAATTCATGACTTCAAACACAAGGCTCAGTGTATCATTTAAATAAACCGGTTTCTTATAATTGATCTCCTGGGAGATAAGAATGATGTTTTTTTCCGGGAGGCACTCCCCTGCCATGAAGGAAACAAATCCGTTCAGGATATTGCCATGCATTACTTTTGATTTGAATCCGCGGGCAACGGCATAACTATCATCCACATGCAGCGGGTTTCTGTCATCAAAGAGCTCAATGAATCCTTCATAAATCTCTTCTGAAACTGTAAAACTATGCCGGTATTTATCACCTATGTTCATACAGCATTAGAAGTTTGAAGTTTACTTACGATCCTATCACACATTTCACCAACATTCTTGAAGCTTTGAATTTCTCCTGATGTGAAGCGGATATTGAAGTGTTTTTCTATGGCAACAACCAGTTGTATGTGGGTAAGTGAATCCCAGTCTTCAACATCGCTGGCAGTAGTTTCATACTTCAGTTCTATATCATCAACATCCAGCACTTCTTTAAAAACTTCAGTAACTTCATTTATTACTCTGTTAAGATCCATAATCTATTTTTCTTTAATAAACGTTTTCTTATCTGTATAATTTTTCACAACCAGCTCCCACAGTCCGTTTGATTCTTTAAATCCAAGCTCTTTGTAATGATCTTTAACCATCTTGTTTTTTGATGTAGGAAGGAATTCACCAATGAGTTTTTCGTAACCGCTGTTTCTTGCCAGTGCAGCAATTGAGTTCAGTACAAAATTCTCCATTGTACGCTTTAAGACGCGGCAGCTCATTATCCATGTATCTATGAAGAGTCCTTGCGGCTGCTTTTTCATAATGATCAGGCTGATAAGCCCGTTGTGGCCGAATTTGTCTTCAAGTGTAAATGATCTTGTAATATATTCGTCTGATTCTGTTATTTTCTGCACATCGCTTTCGGAGTAACGCTGCGTTCTTAAGTTAAACTGGTTGGATCTTTGCGTAAGCTGTGATACTCTGGGAACGGAAAAGCTATCGAATGGTTTGCATTCCGAAACCATTTCGAGGCTTGCCAGATACTCATCTTCATTTGCAAATGCCTTCTTCACCTGGCTTCGCTGAAACTCTACCCTGTATTGATCACTTCTTTGGGCATCTTCTTCAGAATAGGATGAAGTTTCAAACAGATTGAGTTTGCCAAGATAGTTCAAATACTCTGCAGGATCTTCAGGAAGATCAGGAATTGTAATTTCGGGAAGAAACGACTTAACGAGATTCCTTTCGAATGGATTATCGTCAAGAAAAACCATGGAATCAAACCCGATATTAAGGAACTCCTGTATCTGTTTGATGTTATCAGCCTTATTATCCCAGTTTGCCTGGAACACTGCGAAATCTTCATACTTTAGTACCATGTCAGGGTGATTATCAAAAGCCCCTTTGGCTGTATCATGATCATTCTTACTGCATACTGCAAGAATAATTCCGCGGTTCTTAAGCTGCTTTGCCCATTGCTGAAGTTCTGAATATGCTTTACCAATTCCAAGCTCACCGATCTGAATATTCTCAACACCGTCATCGCCAATTATTCCGCCCCATAGAGTGTTATCAAGATCAAGGATGAGGCATTTCTTTGATTTGCCTGTTAAAGAAAGAATAATATCAACAATGTTTTTGGCGGCAACAGGCAGGAAGTCGAGACTGAAGATCATATCAGCAGTAATGTACAGCTTTGCATCAAATGATCTCTCTAGTCCATAGCTGCTTTGCAGCAGGTTTATATCACTGATGTAAAGATTTTTTAATTCCCGGCTTAGATCCATTAAACCAAGATTTATCTTTCTTAAATTATAGATGAAGGAGAAATCAAGTTTATTGGCAAAGTTGCCAAAAACATTATCATTAATTTCAGCAAAGTTGCAGAATATAATTTTACATGACAGCCTGCTGTTTATGATACCGATAAGTTCTTTGATATGGACAATAGTGTCTTTTGCAAAGGTTCGCTTTTCGGCGTCTGTGGATTTGTTGTACTTGCTCAAAAGTTTCTGTGAGGATTGAAATACAATTACATACTCAGGCTTAGTTGAATATAATTCTGAGCCTTCATCTATGATCTCATGATCTATCTGGTCATATTCAGCTTCAAAAATTTCAAGATTAACACCCTCATTATACCCCGTGCCCTTTATTGCCTGCACCAGGAGCTGGGTAGAAGTATCTCCCAATATCGCGATCTTCTTAACCGGAAGTGCAGAGAAGTCCTTTTTCAGGTTTTTTTTGAGTTCACCGAAACTTTTGAGAAAACCGGTCATAGGCTCTAAGAATTATACATAAATAACTCTATTTTAGTGTTTTTTCAATGCAAAGAGTGTTAACAGAAAGGGATGCACGGAATTGAGAAACACTGTGCGGAAAAAAGATTTTTTGCTCTGGATATTCACATAAAATATGATATTTATATAAAATGATCTGTATTTAGTAATAATGAAATTCTCTGAATTCACATAACTGGTTTTGCCTCCTTGCGTTTCCAAAAAAGCACATTTATATTAAGCTTCAGAAAAATCAAAAAGATGAAATTACCTGTTTCCGGGATAAAATACCGGAAAATACCCACCCTTGCAGAAAACCCATTTAATTTTCAGGTTGCACAGATTTATTTTAAGCAATAGAATATGTTATTTGACTTAAGTCAAATGATATACAATCAGTAAAAACTATATTAAAAATCAAAATCAGTAAATTTTGATCTTACCCTATGGAGCCGGCCTTATTAATAATTGTTTGCAAATTGAATCAGGCTTAATAGTTTAGTGAACAAAATAATTTTAGCATAATTTAACCACAAGAATAAGATGAAAATGAAATATTTGTTTGTACTGACTTTCATGATTTTCAAACTTTATTCCCAATCTACGTGGACGACGTTGAGTTCACCAATAAGCAGTGATTTCTATTGTATGGATTTTGTAAATGAATCGACAGGATTTATTGCAACTGGAGGAGCAAACCAGGTTATTAAAACAACTGACGCTGGTGCAAGCTGGTTTATATCTGCTTCTGGGATAACCGGTGCAGTATACTCAATCAAATTTCCAAATGAAAACACAGGATACGCAGGATCTACTTCGGGAATAGTTTATAAAACCACAAACAGTGGTTTAAACTGGGTAGGTACAGGTTCAATAGGGTTTATATGGGAAGGTATGTTTTTTATTAATGCAAATACCGGCTATGTAGCTGGGGGAAACGTCTGCAAAACTACAAATGGAGGAGCAAACTGGACTACATTAAGCCTTGGTTATACCAGATCAATATATTTTACAGATACAAGTACAGGATATTTCGCGTCTTTTAACGGTGTAATTCAAAAAACAACCAACGGTGGTAATAATTTCATATCTTTGTCGACCGGAGTAACAGACCATCTATATAACATCTGTTTTGCAAATTCAAATACTGGTTATGCTTGCGGAAGTGGCGGCAGAATAATTAAGACAACGAATGCAGGAATTAACTGGTCTACTCAAACTTCTAATACCACGCAAACACTATATCCTATTTTTTTTCTTAGTCCAAATGGAGGATGCGTAGTCGGAACAGGTGGTACCATACTTATTACAACGAACGGAGGTTCAAACTGGATTCCACAAAGCTCAAATACATCTAATAATTTACAAGCTTTATGTTTTGTCAATGCTAGTACCGGTTTCGCAGCAGGTTGGCAGTCTACAATAAGAAAGACTACAAATGGGGGATTAGTTTTTCTGCCAGCCGCACCTAATTTACTTCTGCCAGTCAATAATTCTACTAACACTTCAACAAATGTAGTTTTTTATTGGAATAGTAATATTGATGTTGTTAAATATCGATTTCAGCTTGCAACAGATGCGGGCTTTAGTAATCTAATCGTAAATGATTCAACTGTAACCGATACAACGAAACTTGTAAGCGGTTTAAATAACAACACAACATATTACTGGCGTGTTAATGCTAAAAATGCAGCAGGCACAAGCGCTTATTCTTCTGTTTGGCAGTTTACAACAATACCGCCTGTTCCGGCTTCGCCCAATCTTATTTCTCCGCCAAATAATTCCATTAATCAGCCGTTATCACTTACTATGGTGTGGAGTAAGCAGCAATTTGCTTCTACATACCGTATTCAGCTCGCTGCGGATGCGGGCTTCAGCAATCTGATAGTTAATGATTCAACTGTTACCGATACTACAAAATCTGTGAGCGGCTTAAGCAGCAACACAACTTATTACTGGCGTGTTAACGCAAAAAATGCAGCAGGCACAAGTGGATATTCTTCTGTGTGGCAGTTTACAACCATACCGCCTGTTCCGGCTTCGCCTAATCCTATTTCTCCGCCGGATAATTCTGTTAATCAGCCTTTATCTCTAAATCTGGTGTGGAGTAAACCGCAATTTGCAGCAACCTACCGCGTACAGGTTGCAACCGATGCGGGATTCAGCAATATTATCGTTAATGACTCTACATTAACAGATACAACGAAGAATCTTTCAGGATTGAGTAACCTGACAAGTTATTGGTGGCGGGTAAATGCAAAGAACATTACGGGAACGAGCGGATTTTCAACCGCCTTCAAGTTTACAACCATTATAGCAGCACCAACGGCTCCTGTTTTGTTTTCTCCGCTCAACAATCAAACCGGTTTATTGCTTTCTTTGAATCTTGTTTGGTTAAAAAGGCCAACAGCCCAAACTTACCGGGTTCAGTTAGCAACTGATTCTCTGTTCACCAGTTTTATAGTCAATGATTCAACACTAACTGATAGCATTAAGTCAATATCGGGCCTTCAGCCGCTCACAAATTACTGGTGGCGTGTTAACGCCAAAAATATTGGCGGTACAAGCAGTTACTCAACTGCGTGGAAATTCAGGACACTTGGCTCGCCATACCAGGTGGTGCTCCTTTCTCCTCCAGATAGCGCTGTTAAC
>JAUQWT010000101.1 GCA_030835005.1 Ignavibacteria bacterium
TTTACTTCATCCCACAGAGCCGACTTGATAAGGCAGCTTTCAACAATATCCATCAGCTTATTTTTTTCCTTAACGCCGTGAATCCTTGGCCCGTATGCAATATTATCAAATATTGATTTGGGAAATGGGTTTGATTTCTGAAATATCATGCCGACTTTTTTCCTGAGTTCCACAACATCGGTCATTGGTCCATAGATATCTTTACCATCTATCTCGATTTTGCCTTCGATTCTTGTTCCATCTATAATATCATTCATCCTGTTAAGAGTACGAAGAAATGTTGATTTACCGCAACCGGATGGGCCGATGAGCGCAGTCACTTTTTTTTCAGGTATATCCAGATTAATATCAAACAGCGCCTGCACCGGTCCGTAATAGAAATTCATGCTTTCAACATGGACCTTAACTTTACTATCTGCTTGTATATCTACCATTTATATTTTTTTCTCACTCTGATTCGCAAAATTATTGCAACTAAATTTAAACCAACAACCAAAAATAAGAGCACCAAGGCAGTCCCGTATTGCATAGGAAGAATTTTCTGAGCCTCCGGATGCTGGGTAGCAAGTATATACAGGTGGTAAGGAAGCGCCATAACAGGGTCAAAAACCGAGGTGGGGAGCTCAGGAAGAAAGAAGGCTGCGGCTGTAAGCAGTATTGGAGCTGTTTCTCCTGCCGCCCTTCCAATTCCAAGTATTGAACCTGTCAGCATTCCCGGCAATGCATATGGGAGCACATTCTTATAAATTGTTTCCCATTTTGTTGCGCCAAGCGCAAGACTGCCTTCACGCATATACTGCGGCACGGATTTTAATGACTCCTCGCTTGCCACTATTATAGTTGGTAATATCATACAGGCAAGTGTCAGGCTTCCAGCAAGAATTGATGATCCAAAATTAAGGGTAATAACAAACAACCCAAGGCCAAAAAGTCCAAACACTATAGAAGGGATACCGGCAAGAGTTACTATTGCCATACGGATACTTTGTGCAAGCTTATTCTGTTTTGCATACTCAGTAAGATATACTGCACTGAACATTCCAAGAGGCAATGCAACAGCTATGGTTCCGACAACAAGATAAAGGGTTCCGAGAATTGCAGGAAAGATCCCGCCTTCTGCCCCGCTCTTTTCAGGATTTGCTGTTATGAATTCCCATGACATTGTCGGCAGTCCGTGTATGAGAATATCGATAATGATATATGCTATAAAGAATACGACGAGGTAAGTAATGCCGCGCATCATCCAATAAATTACCTTCTCGCCTGTTCTTTTATTTCCCAATTCTATTTCTCACTTAATCCGTATTTTTTAAGTACCTTGTAAGAGATCATATTAAGTCCAAATGTCATTAACATTAACACAATTCCGACCCAAAATAATGCCATATAGTGATTGCTTCCTATAGTCACTTCACCCATCTCTGCCGCAATAGTTGCAGTCATTGTGCGAACTGATGAAAACGGGTTGAAGCTTATTACCGGTGAATTTCCGGTTACCATCATGACTGCCATTGTTTCCCCAACAACCCTGCCCATTCCAAGCATAACAGATGCCACTATTCCCGAAAGTGCTGCAGGAACCACTACTTTCCATATTGTCTCAAGCTTACTTGCACCAAGCGCCAGCGATGCTTCTTTATAAACCGAAGGGACACTTTTGATCGCATCCTCTGAAATTGACATAATAGTTGGTATTGCCATCAGCGCAAGCAAAACTGATCCTGTCAAAGCATTCAATCCGCTGTTCAGGCCAAATACATCTTTTATTAGTGGCGAAACTACAACTAATCCAAAAAATCCCAATACAACTGAAGGAATGCCTGCAAGAATTTCGATGAACGGTTTTAAGAATTCCCGTTCTTTTGGAGTAGCGATCTCTGATATATATACAGCACCAATAATACCAAACGGCACAGCAATTATAATAGCAAGCAAAGTAACAACAATTGACCCCGTTATTAACGGGACGATGCCAAATTCCTCCTTTTGGAATGAAACCGGGTTCCATACATCATGAAACAACTCTGTAATTCCCGGGCTGCCAATAAACGGAAGTGCTTCCTTGAATAGGAATAAAAAGATCAGCAAAACTATGATTATCGATAGAGAACCACAGCTCTGCAGAAAGTATTTTATTAATTTTGCTTTTAGCCTTTGTCTGTTCAAGCTATTTCAGTGTTACATATCCTGTTTCTTCAACTATCTTTTGCCCGTCGGCTGATATTGCAAAATCAAGAAATGTAGCCTGAATACCGGCAGGCTCGCCGTTAAAGATCAAAAACAACGGTCGCGCAATTGAGTAAGTCTTATCTAAAACAGTATTGTGATTCGGAGTTACTGCAGGAGAGTTTTCATCCTTCTTAACATTCAGCACTTTAACATTGCCTTCTTTAGTATAACCCAGTCCTAAATAGCCAATTGACCATTTATCCTGCCCAATTGATTGTGCAATTGACGATGATGCCGGCATCAATTTAACTGAAGGGGCGAAATTTTCTTTGTTCAGAACATGCTCCTGAAAGAATACATATGTACCTGAATTGCTCTCTCTTGATAATGCAGTAATGGGCTGATCGGGTCCGCCTAGCTCTTTCCAGTTCTTATACGCTCCCGTAAAAACTTTCTTGATCTGGTCCATAGTCAGCTCTTTGATGGGATTCTCAGGGTTAACAATTACCGCGAGCCCATCATATGCAATAATTTTTTCTACTATGTTAACGCCTTTTCCTTTTGCCTCATCCTTTTCTTTTTGCTGCATATCCCTTGATGAAGCACAAATATCCGTTGTTCCGTTTATTATTGCCGCTATTCCTGTTCCGGAACCGCCGCCTGTAACAGAGATCTGTTCTCCCTGCATTTTCTTCATATATGCTTCTGCTAGTGAACTCATTAGATGTACCATAGTGTCTGAGCCTTTGATCGTTATGTTCTTCTTCGTTTTGGAATCCTGCTTATCCTTCTTGGCACAACCTGAAATTGTGAATGATATCATCACAAGTAAAAGAAGTACAAGCCTAAAAGTTGAATTTTTCATTGTATTGAAGTTAGTTTATAATTTACCTGTTTGGAATTAATGTAAATTATGTTAATAAATTAAACAAACTGTTAAGAGATTGTTAAGATTTTGTTAAGAATGACTGATTTCTCATCATGGTTCTTGAGGTATTTTTATAGTAAATGTACTTCCGGAACCTGGTTTTGATTCGACTTCAATGATCCCGTCCATTCCGTTAACAATATGCTTCACTATTGCCAGCCCCAGCCCGGTGCCCCCTTCTTCTCTGCTTCTGCCCTTATCTATCCTGTAAAACCTTTCAAAGAGCCTTGGCATATGCTCTTCTGAGATTCCATACCCGGAATCTTTCACATAAATAACCAGCGCTTTGTTCTTTTCATATGCCCCTATTTCAATTTCTGATTTTTTATCACAGTACTTAATAGCATTGTCCAAAAGGTTTCCTATTGCCTGCTCCATCAGGTTTTTGTTTATTCTGCCCTCAAGTTTGTCATCACATTTTACAGCAATGGTTATTTTTTTCTCCGCAGTCTTAAATTCAAAATCTTCAGTAACAGACCTCAGCACTCTGAGGATATTCTCATTTTCAAATTCAATTTCATCCGGTTTATCTTCAAGCTTTGCAAGGATCAATAGATCATCAATAATCAGGTTCAGCCTGTCAATATGTTTCTCTATGATTTCCAGGAACCGCTCGGCGTTTTTAGTATCTTTAATTGCACCCTCACGAAGGGTTTCTATAAATCCTTTGATTGTTGTGACAGGAGTTTTAAGCTCGTGCGAAACATTGGCAACAAGGTCCTTTTTGATCGTATCAAGATGTTTGAGATTTGAAATATCATTAAACACAACAAGTGCTCCCAGTGCATTATCATCTACATCATATAAGAGCGTACCGCTTAACTGCAGGTACTTATCCTTTTCATGCTGTAATATTATTTCTGTTTCCCGCGGATTGCCTTCGGCAATAATTCTTTTGAAAAACTTTTGGATTTCGGAAATTCTGATAACCTCCTGTAGTGTTTTGCCCTGTGTGCTCTTATCAGTTATTCCCAGAATATCCTCTGCTGTTTTATTTATTAGCAATATCCGCTCGTCGTAATCAACAGCAAGAACTCCTTCTTTCATACTTTCAAGCACAGCCTTCTGAAGGTTGTTTTGTTCACCTATTATATCCAGTTTTTCATCAAGCTGACGCGCCATTATATTAAGCGAGTTCGCAATGCTCTTCAGCTCATCATTTTCGGGTGGAAATATTTTCCTATCAAACTCACCACCCGCAAACCTTTCAGCCCCGGCTCTAATCAAACTTATTGGATTTAGAATGCTCTTTAAAGATATATAACCAACTACAAGTATTATTACTGATAGAAAAATTACGGAGAGTACAATAGCAATATTAGCATTCCTGGCTTCTTTTTGAACCCCGGATAGCGGAAATCCTGATCTGACAACAAGCCTGAGATTATTCTCCTTATCATAAACCGGCATTGCGGAATAAAGGAAGTCCTCCTTCAATGTGAAGCTGTACCTTTGAGATACTCCAATTCCTTTAGTGATCGCTTCAATCACTTCCGGCCTGTCGGCATGATTATCCATGTGCGAAGCAATTTCACGCGAATCCGCAGCTACCCTGCCGTTTGGCAATATCATAGTTATTCTGCTGCCGCTTAAGCTGTCAAGTTTAGTTGCAAGTATATTCAGATCAGCAGAGTCAATTGGCAGCGATTCAAGCTTATCCTTTATAAGCCTTGTACGTACTTTTAGAATTTCAGAGTCATTGGTAATAAGAGAATCTTTGAACATTGATGAAGCGTAGAGTCCTAATACAATCAAAGGGACAATTGAGAATGAAGCAAGCAGATAATATATTTTCCAAAGGAATTTCCTTTGCCTCAACTAAGTTATCTCCCTGAATTTATACCCCACGCCGCGAACGGTTTCGATATATTCGTTTTCTTCTCCAAGTTTTTTCCGGAGCGATACTATATGTACATCAATCGATCTGTCCGTCACAGATACTCCCTCACCTCTGGTTGAGTCAACAATCTGGTATCTTGTCATGACCCAGCCGGGTTTTTTGGCAAGTGCAAGCAATATCCTGAACTCTAAATGTGTCAATTCAACCGGCTTTCCTTTAATTGTAACTTCATGTCTGCCCACATGGATCTTAAGATCTCCTCTTTCAATTATAGGTTTCTCTTCTTCTTCTTTGGGCGGGCGCCTTCTTAGAGTAGCCTTCACTATAGCAAGAAGCTCACGGGGGCTGAACGGTTTTGTTACATAATGGTCAGCGCCAATTTCAAGCCCGGCAACTTTATCCGCTTCATCAGCCTTGGCAGTTACCATCACTATCGGGATATTCGCTTTTTGCTTATCAGCCTTAATTATCTTTGTTATATCAAATCCATCCACTCCCGGCAGCATAAGGTCTAATATAATAAGGTCATAGTCATTATCTTTTACGAGGTCTAAAGCTTCCTCACCGCTTGATGCAGTTTTTACCCTGTAACCATTCTTGGTTAGATTATAGTCAATAAGCTCAAGTATATCTTTTTCGTCGTCAACAACCAGAATTTTTTCCTTCATGTTAATGATTTTCTAATTTTCTAATAATCTTAATTTGTTAAAATTAGCACTAATTTGTTAGATTAGTGTTAAGTAATTATTAGAATTAAAAATCATTCAAAAATACAATTTATTATAACATAATTGAATCCAATAAAACAATGACTACCGTCACATTTCAATATTCAATTAATTTTGCATTAATAAGCATGATCTTAAAAGGTATATTTGTATATTAAAAACTGGATTTATGTCGGGCGAAATCTTCATTCTCTCACTTACGGCTGCATCAATCGGATTCATCCATACACTAATTGGCCCTGACCATTACTTACCTTTCATCATGATGGCAAAAGCCGGAAAGTGGTCAAAAAACAAGACTTTCTGGGTAACTTTATTCTGCGGGATAGGACACGTTTTGAGCTCTGTAGTTCTTGGAATTGTTGGTATTGCAGCCGGAATTGCATTGGAAAGACTCGAAATAATTGAAGGCACAAGAGGAGAGATCGCAGGCTGGATACTTATTTCATTTGGTTTTTTGTATATGATATGGGGAATAAGGAAAGCTTACATAAACACTCCGCACAGACACGTTCACGTAACAGATGAAGGCACTTACACAACTCATGTGCACGATCATGACGGAAAGCACGTTCACACTGAGTCAAGTAAGAAAAGATCAATGACACCGTGGATACTGTTTGTAATATTTGTCTTGGGTCCGTGCGAACCCCTTATACCGCTGCTGATGTTCCCTGCATCACAGCATAGCATTGCAGGTCTGAGCTTAGTTTCATTGATCTTTTGCGTTGTTACAATATCAACAATGATCTCAATAGTATTTGTAGCTTTGTGGGGCGTAAATTTGATGCCTCTTGGGAAACTTGAAAAGTATTCTCACGCATTTGCTGGATTTGCTATCTTTGCTTCAGGATTAGCAATAAATTTTTGGGGACTGTAAAAGCCTCATCTATTAAGGCCCGACTTTATACTCGATAAGATCACCCTCTTTGATTCCATGACGATCTGAAAAACCTCCGTTTACTTCAACCACAAATTGAGATTTCTGTTTTGAAGGAAGTGATCTTTCAGAATATGGTATAGTATTTTTATGAATTGTATTTATTACTCCCTTATTATCTATAAACATAATATCCAGCGGTAATATCGTGTTTTTCATCCAGAATGACTGCATTTCCATAGAATCAAAAATAAAGAGCATTCCCTTATCTTCATCCATTTCGCTTCTGTACATCAATCCCTGCATGCGTTCAGACGGATTATTAGCAACCTCAACTTCTATTTTAGATATTGTTCTTTTGTCATCTTTATTCAGAAAAGTCACTTCACCTTCTTTTACCCATTTTGGTTCGTCGGAAGTATTCCTGAAAAACAGGAAATATGAAGTAACAATTGCCACGGCTACAATTACAGCAATAGCAATATTTTTTTGTGACCAGAAAGTTTGCTTCTTTTTCTCCAGTCGTTTAGATCCAGGCTTTTGTTTCTTTTTACCGCTCATATCAAAATTCAGTATTCACTCATTTGCTCTTTTTGGCCTTGCAGCTAACTCACCATTGCAGTTGGGACAAATGTTATTAAATTCTTTAGTACACTCCAAACAGAAGGTGCACTCATAGCTGCAAATGCAGGCATCTGAATCCAGTTTAAGTTCGCGCAAACATTTCTCGCATTTTGTTTTCATTTCAAGTGCCATATCACTTCCTCAATTCAAAATCCAGCAGCTTTCTTGAGCGCTCAGTGCTTACTTCCGGAAGATGCAGGTCTATCAGGTCCATTGTTTCGCCTATCAATTCATACAATACTCCTGTTGCTAAACTCTGCTCCATATCAAAAACGGAATTGTAGCGCTTAATGAATTCAACCGGCTTGATCTGCAATTGCTCCACAGACCACTGAATTCCTTTCAGCTTTCCCGGGTGATACTTTTTATTCAGTCCGCAAAAGATACCTATCATATTTCCTATGATCTCGTTCACGCACTCCGCAAAGAACAATCTGTCACCGCGCTCAATAGCCATTTTTTCAACTACCCATTTAGGATAGAATTTTTTGAAATGATTTACCATTAGAATCTGCAGTTCCTTCGGGAAATTCTCTACAGCTTTATTTCTCCATTTTGATATCCATTCATGCCCATGAAGATCGTATCCGTCAATAAACCCGGCAATCATAAGATGTTTAACCAGGTCAACCTCAGGCTTTTCAATCATTTCAATGATCAATTGCTCGGTCTCTTTAGTATCCCCAACCCCGAAATCACATTTAATTCCATCTATATAATAATAGACTGCAAATCCTT
Organism: Ignavibacteria bacterium; assembly: GCA_030835005.1. Classification (GTDB taxonomy): domain Bacteria; phylum Bacteroidota; class Ignavibacteria; order Tepidaquicellales; family OLB5; genus OLB5. Next base: position 7,908 of record JAUQWT010000101.1, read on the forward strand.
CTTCTGGAGTACCATGGTACAGATCACCGCCGCTTTTTCTTGCGCC
>JAUQWT010000102.1 GCA_030835005.1 Ignavibacteria bacterium
TTCAAGAATTCAGGGCTGAATACCCTTCTGACAGATTCTTCGATCTGCATTTTCATCTTATCATGTTTATTTGTCTCATTCGGGTCACCAAAACCCATGCCGCCAATTGACTTGATATCTTTTGTGCCAATATTGGAGGTCATAATAAGTATCGTATTTTTGAAATCTACTTTTCTGCCAAGGCTATCTGTAAGTAAACCTTCATCAAGCACCTGGAGAAGGATATTGAAAATATCCGGATGCGCTTTTTCAATTTCATCAAGCAAAACTACTGAATACGGTTTGCGGCGTACTTTTTCGGTAAGCTGTCCGCCTTCTTCGTAGCCAACGTATCCTGGAGGCGCACCAACGAGTCTGGATACATTGAATTTCTCCATATACTCACTCATATCGATTCTTATCAAGTTTTCTTCGCTATCAAAAAGGAATCTTGAAAGCACTTTTGCCATTTCAGTCTTTCCAACTCCTGTAGGTCCCGTAAAAATGAATGAACCTATTGGCCTGTTTGGATCTTTAAGTCCTGCTCGTGTTCTGCGAATAGCCTTGGAAAGCTTTATTATCGCTTCATCCTGTCCAATAATATACTTTTTCAGCTCATCTTCCATCTTAACCAGTTTATCACTTTCTGATTGAGCTACGCGGTTAACCGGTATACCGGTCATCATCGAAACAACATCAGCAACATTTTCTTCGGTTACTTCATGAACAATGCTTTGGGATTTAACTTCCCAATCAAGCTTAGCCTGTTCAAGCTCATTAATGAACCTTTTTTCTTCGTCGCGAAGTTTTGCAGCTTCCTCGAAATTCTGGTTTTTAACTACCTGGTTCTTTTTAAGCTTTATGTTCTGTATCTCGTTTTCAAGAATAACAATGTTTTCAGGTACAACAATATTTGCAAGATGCACCCTTGAACCTGCTTCATCCATGACATCAATGGCCTTATCAGGAAGGTAACGGTCTGTGATATATCTTGAGCTAAGCTTCACTGCCGATTCTATTGCCTTATCAGAATACTTTACATTATGATGCTCTTCGTATTTATGCTTGATATTTGTGAGTATCTGCATTGTTTCCTCTTCCGTAGTAGGATCAACAATTATCTTCTGGAAACGGCGGTCTAAAGCCCCATCCTTTTCGATGTACTGGCGGTACTCATCAAGTGTTGTTGCTCCTATGCACTGCAGGTCACCCCTTGCGAGCGCAGGCTTGAAGATATTCGACGCATCAAGTGAACCCGAAGCGCCGCCAGCCCCGACAATTGTATGCAGCTCATCTATGAAAAGGATAACATCCTTGGCTTTTTCAAGCTCATTCATAACTGCTTTCATGCGCTCTTCAAACTGGCCGCGGTATTTTGTGCCGGCCACAAGCGAGGCAAGATCAAGCGTAACAACACGCTTATCATGCAGAACGCGGGAAACTTTCTTTTGTACTATGCGAATTGCGAGTCCCTCAGCAATAGCGGTTTTACCAACACCCGGCTCGCCAATAAGCACTGGATTATTCTTTTTCCTGCGACTGAGTACTTGCGCTACGCGTTCAATTTCTTTTTCACGTCCTACAATCGGATCAAGTTTATCATCATGCGCAAGTTTAGTAAGGTCCCTTCCGAAATTATCAAGCACGGGAGTTTTAGTTCTGTCCGGTTTTTTTTCAGTTGACGGCGGTTTTTGCTGCTGAGGCGAAGTCTTGCCGCTTAAAATATTGGAGAGTTCTTCTTTTACGATCTCGTATGTAATGCCGAATTGCTGAAGAATTTGTGAGGCAAGGTTATCATCTTCACGTAAAATAGAAAGCAATAGGTGCTCAGTTCCAATTACATCAGATTTAAATATCTTAGCTTCAAGATAAGTTATCTTCAAAACTTTTTCAGCCTGCTTTGTGAGCGGGATATTGCCAACTGTAAGAGTTGCCCCGGACTGTCTTACTGTATCTTCAACAGTTTTTTTGATCTTTGCAGAATCTTTCCCGAGATTCTTGAAGATCTTAATTGCAATACCTTCGCCTTCGCGGATAATACCAAGTAATAAATGCTCGGTCCCGATATAATCGTGCCCCAGCCGAATTGCCTCTTCCCTGCTTAGCCTGATCACATCCTGAACCCTGTTTGAGAAATTACTGTCCATATTATTAGTATTTTAATTGTGTTACTATTTTCAACCACTTATGGTCAAAAATAATTCCCATTAGCTAAAATTACGCTTTTATTGAAATATTTGCAATTCTATTGATTTTACATCGAAATGAAAAGTCTGCAAGTATTGGAGTTTAGCAGAGATACATTTCAGGTTCTTTTCAGATAATTCAGTCTCTTAAATGAGATTCTGAATTCTGTGCCGTTCTTACGAATAAGCTCTGCCTTACCACCAAGCTGCTCGGCCAGGATCTTTACAAGTTTCAAGCCCAGGCTGGCTGTATTGTTAAAATTCACCTGCGGCGGGATTCCCACACCATCATCCCGAATTGTCATAACATAATTTCCGGTCTCGCTTTCAGTGAGATTGATATAAATACTTCCTTCCCTTTCTCCCGGAAAAGCATATTTGAGGCAATTGCTTATGAGCTCATTTACTATCAATCCGCAGGGAATAGACGTATCAATATCCAGGTAGATACTTGTGAATTCTATCACGGGTTTTACCTTATCTATATTAGTGCCGTATGTAGAGTACAGACTGTAAACTAGGTTTTTGATGTAATCGTAAAATTCAATTACCGATAGATCCGTTGAGCGATATAGTTTTTCGTGAATAAGCGCCATTGTCTTTATCCTGTTCTGGCTCTCAGAAAAAAGGTCATGAATTTCGCTATCTTTTATGTGTGCCGACTGCAGCTTTATCAGGCTTGAAATGATCTGCAGATTATTCTTTACCCTATGATGAATTTCTTTAAGGAGCAGCTCTTTTTGCTTAAGGGATTTTTCGATATTTTCTTCATATTTTTTTCTTTCAGTAATATCACTGTGAATACCAATTGAGCCGATAATATTTCCCTTTGCGTCTTTCAGCGGAGCTCCTGAGATCTCAACCCACATACTTTCACCTGATCTCTTTTTCATTTTTACTTCGTACTTATCTTTGAACCCGTGTTTCCGTATTTTTATCTTTTCTCTTATGAACTTTCTGTACTCTTCATCAACAAGCAGTTCTGCTGCATTTGCACCGATCAGCTCCTGCTTAGAGTATCCAAAGAACTTTATAGCATTATCATTAACAAACATTATCTTATCATCATTATCAGCATATATAATGACTTCACTCATACTTTCAATCAGAGTTCTGTACTTTAATTCACTATCAGTTAAGGCCTGTTGAGTATTCTTAAGTTCAGTAATATCGTAAGCAATACCCAGAACAGACGGTTTGCCCATGTAATCAATAATTGTTCCGGTGTAATCAAGCCATTTTACGTTGCCGTTTCTATCCAAAATCTTTATTTCATATCTAGACGGAACTTCTTCACCTTTCATTCTTGCATGTCCGCGGTCTCTTGCAACTTCTTTATGGTCCGGGTGCACCAGATCCCAGAAATTCATCTTGTACAATTCTTCCAGTGAAAACCCGGTCAGGAAAGCTGAATAATCATTGCCATAAATAAACTTATTATCTGAAAAAATGAAAATAGCGGCCGGAACTGATTCCGTTAAGCGCCGGTATTTTTCCTCACTTTCGCGCTGCTTTTCCTGAGCATTGACCCTGTCAGTAATATCAACATATATCTGATCAATTGCATAGGGCTTCCCGGCCGAATCGAGCTCAGCATAATAATATACATCCAGCCAAAGGACTTTATTCTCGCGGTTAATAATGCGGTAGATGTAGCGAAATGTGTCTTTGAATTTGTTATCGCACCAAACTCCGTGCGCTTTCAAAAATCCATCCTTATCATCCGGATGAATACTGGCCAGAATATCTTCCTCAGTACGCGCATTAAATTCCTCACGGGTATAGCCTGACTGGCGTGAGAATTCCTTATTGATAAGAGCGAATCCCTGAGTATCTTCAAGTACACGTGTAAAAGCTATGGGAGCATTTTCGACAACCTTGGGGTAACCGAATAAGGAGAAATCGTAAGTATCTAGCTGCTTTTGCAAATCCTCATTTTTCCTTTTCAGGGCTTCTAATTCTGATTGAAGTTCTTGTATGGATTTACTGCTGCCTTTATTCATATTCTGTTGCATATTAACATATATTTTTCAAATTATCTATAGTGATTTATCACTTAGAATTCATTTAAGTCAGCTATATTCAGGCAAATATATTCAATAATTACAGAATTTGCATATCAAAATCACAGTAAATTTGTTATTTTAAATAAACATACAAGTAAAGGAATAAAACACATGGGCTTATTCAAAGAATTCAAAGAATTTATTTCGAAAGGTAATGTTGTTGATCTGGCAGTTGGTGTTATAATTGGCGCTGCTTTCGGAAAGATTGTATCTTCAGTTGTTGAAGATGTGATCATGCCGCCGATAGGTTTAATACTTGGAGGGGTGAATTTTACCGCACTAAAGATCGTAATGAAGGAAGCTTCAACCGATCCGACCGGAAAAGTAATTGAAGCTGTAACATTGAACTATGGAAATTTCATTCAGACAGGAATAGATTTCGTAATCATAGCCGCAGCGATTTTCTTATTTGTGAAGATGTTTAACAGTATGAAGAGAGAAGAAGCTGCTGCCCCTCCACCCGGACCTACAAATGAAGAGAAGCTGCTCACCGAGATAAGGGATTTACTAAGTAAAAAGTAAAAAAGCAAAAAACAAAAAAAGCTTATTGAGCAACATTTGGATTACATTCTCAATTTTTTACGAACCGAATAAAGATTCAATCAACGCAGAGCAGCGATGTACGTACAAAAGTCAGTGTTGTTATTTTCGTCCCTAATAATTCCCCTCTTGTAAAGGGTACGGAATTAGCCGTGGGGTTGGTAGAGAGCAATCAGAAGTTTCCGGTTCTGCAACCCCAGTCTCCAAAAGAAGCGACTTTCAACAAGTAATCTCATTGCAACCCTTTCCAGAATTAATTCATCTAAAATATATTGGTTAAATTAACATATTATATCTTGTCTAATGATAAAAACAGCATTACTTCTTTTTGTCCTCTTAAATTTCTTTCCAATTGTATTCTCTCAATCCGGCGTAAAACTAGGTGACAAAGCTCCGAAAATGACCGTTGAAGAATGGCTGAAAGGAGATCCTGTAACAACATTTGAAAGCGGGAAAGTCTATCTGGTAGAATTCTGGGGCACTTGGTGCGGCCCTTGCATTGCTAATATTCCTCATTTAAGTGAAATACAGGAGAAATATTCATCAAAAGACCTGATTGTAATAGGTGTTGCCAGTCATGAGTTTGATGGGCGCGAAAAGCTGGATAAATTCATGCAGAAACGCGGTGATGAGATGAAATACCTCGTGGCGTTTGATACTGACCTTTCAATGCAAAGTGATTGGGACGGCACCAGCGGATCAAATTTCCGCCTGCCGATATGTTTTATTGTGAATAAATCAGGAAACATAGTATTTATTGGTCACCCGGAAGATGAGGGTCTGGAAGGAATAATAGAGAAAAGTGTTGGAGAGTGATTTTGAGTTCTTATAGATAGTATTTGGTTAAAAGACCTGATTGCGAAGATGATTGAAATGTACAGCAGCGCTTCACAAGTCTGAGTCTTCGAACCATTCCAGCGCTGTTTTCTGGATTCCCGCTTTCGCGGGAATGAAAAAATAATATAAAAAGGGACTCCGAAATTTTACACTGACAGGAATGTCTGTGCTACATTTAACGGGTCCCTGTAATTTTATGAATCTGATAAATCTTATGACTTCTTGTATCTTTCTTCAGCTTTATTTATTTCTGCGGAGAGTTCTGCAGGAAGCTTTTCGCCGAATATTTTGTAGTACTCGCGCATTTCTTCAAGTTCTGCAATTCCCTGCTCTTTTCCAACAGTAAATAACTGCTTCAATTGATCCTTTGTGATATCAAGTCCAGATACGTCAAAAGAATCAACTTCGGGTAGTCTGCCAATAGGCGCATCAACAGCTTTACCGGTGCCCATGACTCTCTCGATAGCCCATTTAATTGCACGGATATTATCGCCGTATCCCGGCCACATGAATTTGCCATTTTCATCTTTGCGGAACCAATTCACATAAAATATCTTAGGGAGTTTGCTGTTATCATGTTTCTTGCCAATGCTGATCCAGTGATTAAAGTAATCACCCATATGGTAGCCGCAGAACGGCAGCATAGCAAAGGGGTCGTGCCTTAATTTACCAACAGTACCTGCTGCTGCTGCTGTCATTTCAGATGAACATGATGAGCCCATGTATACTCCGTGATTCCAGTCATAAGCCTCAGTGATGAGCGGAACAAATGATGCGCGCCTGCCTCCAAAGAGGAATGCGGAGATCGGCACGCCTTTGGGATCTTCCCATGCAGGATCAATTACCGGGCATTGTGAAGCAGGAGCCGTAAAGCGTGAATTGGGATGTGAGGATAGTTCTTTGCTTTCGGGAGTCCAGTCTTTTTTATGCCAGTCAATTAAGTGTGCAGGCTTTTCATCAGTCATTCCTTCCCACCATACATCGCCGTCATCAGTATAAGCAACATTTGTAAATATTGAATTCTTCGTTGCTGAAAGCATAGCATTGGCATTTGTTTTCATCGAAGTGCCGGGCGCAACACCGAAGAATCCGTATTCCGGATTAATCGCATGAAGCATTCCGTCATCGCCGAACTTCATCCATGCAATATCATCACCTACAGTCTCGACTTTCCACCCGGGAATTGAAGGAGTAAGCATTGCAAGGTTAGTTTTACCGCAAGCTGAAGGGAATGCAGCAGCTATATATTTCTTTTCGCCGCCGGGAGGTGTAACGCCAAGAATAAGCATATGCTCAGCAAGCCAACCCTGTTCCCTTGCAAGAACTGAAGCAATTCTAAGCGCAAAACATTTCTTTCCTAAAAGCGCATTTCCACCGTAACCGCTTCCGTATGACCAGATAGCTTTTTCTTCAGGGAAGTGTACAATATACTTTGTAGTACTGCACGGCCATGGAATATCTTTTTTACCGTCTGTTAAAGGATAGCCAACTGAGTGAATTGCGGGAACGAACTCGCCTTTTTCACCAAGGACATCAAGTACTTTCTGCCCGATGCGTGTCATAATTCTCATATTAATTACAACATAGGGAGAGTCGGTAAGCTCAACGCCAATGTGCGCAATATTAGAACCAAGCGGACCCATGCTGAAAGGAATAACATACATCGTACGGCCTTTCATGCATCCTTTAAAAATGCCGTTTAAGATGCCTTTCATTTCTTTGGGATCCATCCAGTTATTGGTTGGCCCGGCATCTTCTTTCTTTTCGGAACAGATAAAGGTCTTATCTTCTACGCGGGCAACATCACTTGGGTCAGATACCACCCAATAGCTGTTTTCCCTTTTTTTCAGCGGAACAAACTGACCGCTGGAAACACACTCGTCAATAAGTTTTTTGTTTTCTTCTTCAGAACCATCGCACCAGTGGACTGAATCAGGCTGGCAAAGTTCTGCCATTTGTCCAACCCAATCTTTCAACTTTTGATTGTTTGTCATTTTCTTCGGGATTAAATTTAAGTTTAAACTGAACTTGAAAGTGTAAAAATGAATTCAGCCCACTTCCTCATCAAAGCCGTTCCATTTTACAGATTTTAGTAAATCATTATGTAAAAATAGGGATTTTTTGAGATTTTTTCAATTTAATAATTCGGTATGGGAACCCTAGGAGACTACAAAATCATAAAAGTATGTCAACGTTACAATTCCAGCGAATCATACTGCACGATTTCCCATTTAAGGCACTTGTGATAGAAAGATAATTCGCAGATTATGCCCGCTTCATCGCAAATCACGGTGAAGTGCGTTTTGAAGCCCTCTTCATTATCCGGCAGCCGCCACATGTTGGCTATTTTGGAGACCTTATAAGTCCGGTTATCCCATTTGAATTTCAGGATATTCACGGTTGAGTTGTGGAAGTGAGAGATCACTTCAATGGGTTTATATACCTGGTTTTGTGTGTAGGCCATTTTGATTTCAGACTGAAAGATTGCAGATTGACAGATTAAAAGATTAACAGATTGCAAATTATGCCGTCTATACCTTATGAAAAATTCCAATATTTTCTGCTTGACTTATTAGGATTTTTACTGTATATTCATACACTGTATATAAATACAGTATACATTGAATATGAAAAAACTCACTAAAAAGCAGTCAAAGATAGCTGAATTCATAAGGAAATTTGTTTTGGAGAATTCATACTCCCCCACCTACAAAGAGATAGCCGAGCATTTTAAGGTTAATGTTAACGCTATACATCAGGCAGTTTCGGCGCTGATCAAAAAGGGCTCAATTGAAAAGACCGAAGGTATTGCCCGCGGGCTGAGGATTAAAGAAGAACACTCCGCAGAATTGCTCAAAGCCGGAAGGAATACTATGGTTATTCCGTTATACGGCAATGTTGCTGCGGGTGAACCTATCTTTGCAGATAATAATATTGAAGGGTACATTACTATTGATAAACCGAGGAGGGCATCGGGAGAGCTGTTTTCAGTCACAGTTCGAGGTGATAGTATGATTGATAGGAAGATAGTTGAAAAAGACAGGCTGATCGTTCGCAAACAAAATACCGCAGATGACGGCGAGATAGTCGTTGCCCTGCTGGAAGAAGAAGTGACGGTGAAGATATTCCGGAAGAACGGAGGCGCGTCGTATTTGCAGCCAGCGAATAATAAGTATAATGCAATTCACCAGCCATTTGAAATACTTGGGATCGTTGTTGGTTTGACGAGGGATCTGAGTTTGTTTTAAACAGGAGTAAAAAATAAAAAATAAAAAGGCAGAAAAGATTTTAATGGTTTTTGTATTTGAGATTTCCTTTTGACTCAAAGTTCTACCCCCTCAAACTCCCCCTGGTAGGGGGAGAATGACAATATGGAATTGACAGATTACTTTGCTGCTTAGCGATAAAAGCTTCTGATTTTTTTTTGAGTCTTTGAGTCGGGCTTTTGGTTTTGCTTTTAGAAGCTAAACCCCATTAACGATTCACGAGGTGAAGGATTTTTCATCATATTGCATTGCATGAATATTAAAGCTTGACTTCCCCCCTTTTTTAGAAACAAAGGGGGGATCTGTATAGAGGCAATATAATAAATTATGCATACAGCAAAAAACAGCGGGAAATTAAGTTCGTCGTATTTCATTCCACGGGATGCGTCGAGGGAATCGCATTTATTCAAGCGTGTGCGCATGATGGCCTCGTATTCATTCCCCCACCGCAAGGACCTTAACCATAAGACCGATATCAACAGGAACAAATTCTTCATCCACCTTGATCTTGATGCTTTTTTCGCACAGGTAGAGCAACGAGATAATCCCAAGTTAAGAGGCAAGCCGGTATCGGTTGGCGGCGGCAAGGGTAACAGAGGTATAGTGATGACTGCCAGCTATGAAGCAAGAGCAATGGGAGTTGAGATCGGCATGTCCGTAGTAGATGCAAGACGGCTTTGTCCAGATCTTATTTCTGTCCCTTCATACGGCACAAAGTATGAAGCCATAACCCAGAATATTATTTGCCATTTACTTGAGTTGCTGCCTGAAGACTGCGTTGAACAATACAGCATTGATGAATGCTTTCTTGATATCACCCCAGTTGTAAATAATTATTTTCAGGCGGCAAAGTTTGCATGGCATCTAAAGAGAATGATAAGAAGAATTGAGAATCTTCAGGTGTCAATAGGCTTATCATTTAACAAGTCATTTGCCAAAATGGCAACAAAGCTGAATAAGCCGGATGGGTTATTCATAGTTAGAGAAGAGAATTTGGATGTAATCCACCGTTTGCCCGTGATGAAGATGTGGGGAATCGGCCACAGAATGGAAATCAGGCTTCATTCGCTCGGCATCAGGACAATTGGAGAGCTGGCAAATTCAGATTTTCATGCTATCCACAAGGAGTTTGGTATTAACGGCGTAATACTCCGCAAAATCGCCAGGGGAGAAGACACCAGCAGTATATCGCAGCATGCAGCAAGAGTTGAAAAGTCATTCAGCCACAATCACACCTTAAGCGATGCTATATATGATGATTCCCGTGCAATTGATGAGATCAAAAGAATGACCGAGTACGTTTGCAGAAGAATGCGTTCTAAAGATCTTATTACTGACCATGTAGCTCTATCAGTGCGATTTGATGACCTTGGTTACCGCGGCGACAAAGTAAGGCTCGTACATCCAACAAACAGCGAAAAGGAGGTTTTCCATACCGCACTTTCCATATACAAGAAACTCCCACAGCCGAACAGCGACTACAAGATCAGGACTTTCGGAATCTCCTGTTTTGAACTTCATCAGGTTTCAGGATACAATCTCGATTTCTTCAACCGTGACCATCTTATACCTTACAAGCAAATGGATTTTTTGAAGGATAAATATGGAGAAAACATAATAAGGCTTGGACTGGGAAACGGTTAAGAATTCATGCCACTTCAAAAAAGAAAACCCCGTACATTGATACTTATTACATATATTGATATTTTTGCATTAATCGTTAAATTTTAACCAAAATCCTACTATGCAAAAACTGAAATTTCTTTTGATACTTATTGTACCAGCCCTGCTTTTGACAGCCTGTTCCAAAGAATCCGAAGAGACAATCCTGCTTGGTGCAAAGACTAAGATGGATGAGGCCAAGAAACTCGAGTCAGAAGGCAAGGCCGATGATGCAAAAAAAGCATATGGCGAAGCTATTGAGTTCTACAAGAAGTTCCTGACTGAGTATCCAAACTCTCCCAGCGCCCCCGAAGTGTACAGCAGCATTGCCAAGGTTTATGTGGATAATCTGAGAGACTATCCTAATGCGATAAAATTCTATAACGAGCTGTCACAAAAGCATCCTGCTACCAAGGAATCAAAATACGGCATGTTCATGGTTGCGTTCATTTATGATGAGATGCTGAAAGATAAAGAAAAAGCAAAGGAAAGCTATAAAAAATTTCTTGACAAATATCCAAAGGATGAGGACCCGAATGAGAAGATGAGCGAATCTGCAAGAATGATGCTCCAGATGCTTGATGAGAACCGATCGATAGAAGACATAATAAAAAATACTCAGAAAGATACCGTTAAGACAGATACAAACAAGAAGGAAACATCAAAAGACAAAAAGGAAGTTAAAAAAGAAGATAAGAAGAAAGCCGATGAAGAAGTAAAAACACCTACTCAGAAAAATGATGGCGTTAAAGATACCGATACAAAGAAACAATAAGGGGCTTATTTACGTTTAATTTTAAGGACACCAAAGCTGTGAAAATGACAATAATTGCAGGCCGACTATAAAAAATATCTCCAGCCCTCAGTAATTTCAAGGCTGGCAAACATCGAGCTCAAAGCCAAGTTTGTAGTTGAAGGTTTTATAGCCGGCTTACATAAGAGCCCTTACCACGGATTCAGCGTAGAGTTTGCCGAACACCGGCAGTATATGCCGGGAGATGACCTGAAGTACCTTGATTGGAAAGTACTTGGCAGAACTGACAGATATTACATCAAACAGTTCGAAGAAGAGACAAACCTCAAATCTTACCTTATAGTTGACGCAAGCAGATCAATGTCTTTTAAATCCAAAGATTCAGGGCTTGAGCCAAGATCACTTTTCAAAAAGATATTCAACAAAAAAGAAGATGCAAAAATTTTCCGGCAAAGTGACATAAGTAAGCTTGAGTATTCTACATACCTTGCGGCATCGCTTGCAGTGCTTATGAATTTTCAGAAAGATGCCACAGGACTTGTTATTTATGATGAGAAGATAAGGAGTATTGTTCCTCCAAAAGCTACAAGCCAGAATCTAAAGCTCATATTGAGTCAGCTTTCAAACATTACATCATCAGGAAAAACTAATACGGCTTCATCACTCAATTCTGCTGCAGAAAGGATCAAGCGCAGGGGGCTGGTGATCATATTCAGCGACCTGTTTGATGACCAGCAAGCAGTCATTAATGCACTGAAACATTTCCGCTACAAAAGAAATGAAGTGATAGTATTCCAGGTTCTGGATCCGCTCGAAATGAGTTTTGCAATTGACTCTCCTACTATGTTCAAAGATATGGAGACCAGCCGCGAGATGCTTTCTCAGCCGGTCTCAGTAATGGAATCATACCAGGATGCCGTTAAAGAGTTTATTCTTAATTACAAGACAGCCTGTCTTTCAAATAACATAGATTATGTTCAGCTTTCTACGGAAACACCCTTTGACACTGCACTGCTTGAATACCTGAATAAGAGAAAAAGGCTGAATTAAACCTTTCCCTTTGATTATTGTCTAAATTATAGAATTGCTAAAATTATGCAATAAATGCATATTTCCGTATAATAATTAGAAATGCACTCATTAATTAGAAATATTACGCTTTTCATAATCCTATTTCCCATATCATTACTTCACTCTCAGCAAGATAATCCCCGAGACAGCCTTTTAGACAAGATCAGAGATATTGAAATAGCCCTTGACGCCCCGGTTGAAAGCGAAGAAAATTTATACATGAATACAGTTTCATTTCAATCGTTCTATGACGTGCTTTCTCCAATGGGTGAATGGATACAGATCACGAAAGAAGATATTGATGAAGACTTAAGTGACGGGGAAGGCGAAGGTTATTCTTCTCTGGGTTTTGGTGATGAAGAGTTTCTTTTCATTTGGAGGCCAGGTGTTGAAAAAAACTGGAAACCTTATGTTAACGGCAAATGGGAATATACTGATAGAGGATGGCTGTGGATATCAAATGATAAATGGGGAAATCAGACCTACAATTATGGCAGGTGGTGGAATTCTCCCAAATACGGATGGGTATGGCTTCCGGGATATACCTGGGCGCCGGCATGGGTTAGGTGGAAAGTTGCCAACGATGGAAACCATATCGGGTGGGTGGCACTCTCACCAAAAGCAAAATGGAATAGCGAAGAAGGCATTACTGAAAAGAATTATAATTATACAAACAGTGCAAGTGACTGGGTATTTGTTGATAATAACACTTTCACGGGAGACATTTCGCCAGAGAAAGTAGTTGGTTTGGAAACCGGCAATAATCTCCTGAAAGAATCAAAAACTATAACAGATATCAGGGCGGAGAATGATGTAATTGTGAATAATGGTCCTGATGTTACTGTGATTGAAACCAGGACAGGGAAAAAATTCAACCGGAAACACCTTAGGTTTAGAAACGGGCAGAACAACGCATTCACGGATAATAATGATGTTATTATAGGAAAGGAGAAATTTGATAATAAGCTTAATGGGACCAGGCTTGACAAACCAAATAAATATAAAAAGAGCGAACGTGTAAAGAAGATGCTGAGAAAAAAACAAGGGCACAAAAAGCCACCCCGTATTAAAACAGGAAGACAGTGATACAGAGTTTCTCCCGGCTAAAAGGCCGGGATTTTTATTGACTTAAGTTCAGTTATATAACAATATGTACGCAAAATTTATGATATTGATACAGTTTAGAATTTGACATAAGTTTACTCTATTATGAAAAAGTATCTTCTGATCCTGTTATTGAGTTCCGCAGTATTTGGGCAAAACCTGCATCAAAGGTTTGATGGAATTCCTTTCACAATTGACGGCAACAATTCGGTGAATCCTTTTAACGGAGGCATAGATATACCCCGTTACCAGTTTGTTGATATTGATATTGACGGCGATCTTGATCTTTTTATGATAGATAAGGATACCACCCTGTATTTCTACAAGAATGAAGGAAGCTCTGCAAACTATTTGTTCCGTTTGAATACTGCAAAGTACCATAATCTAAGTATCAGGAACTGGTTTCAATTTTCTGATATTGATGGGAACGGAAGTTATGACCTGTTTTGCGGAGGAGATTCACAGCATGTGAGGTATTTCAAAAATTTCGGAACTCCCTCAAACCCTAATTTCATCCTGCAAACTTACTCATTAAGGACTAATCAGAATGTAATTATTGAAAGCGAATCTGCCTGCATACCAACTTTTTCTGATATAGATGCAGATGGTGACCTTGATTTCTTCAGCGGCAGTTCCTCGGGTAAAGTGACTTTTTACAGAAACATCGGAACTGCCAATAATTTCAGCTTTCAGTTTATAACAGATGAATTTGCCGGAATCAACATACAGGGCGGAGCAATGGATCACGGGGCAAGCTCAATTACGTTTGCAGATATAGACGGCGATAACGATAAGGACCTGTATTGGGGTGACCTTTTCGGTTTCAGTATTTACTTTATAAAAAATACAGGCACAGCGCAAAATTTTACCTGGAATTTGATAGATACAACCTCTCCGGAACCAAATCCATATTACTCCGGAGGTTTTAATATGCCGGGAGTCTGCGATATTGATGGTGACGGAAGAAATGATTTTTTTATTGGTGTATTAATCGGCTCGAAAACGCTGGATAATTTTGTTTACTATAGGAATAACGGTCCGCTAAATAATCCTTCATTTGCAAAAGTTACTGATAATTTTGTACTTTCTGCTGATGTTGGCTCTTACAGCTACCCAACACTTGGTGATATTGACAACGATGGTGATAATGATCTTTTTATGGGATGTGACCGTTCTGTTTCATTTTACAGAAATACAGGGTCTGCTACTCAACCTGCATTCTTGCTTGAAACTGATAGCTTGCCACTGAGTATATTTAATTTTAACTACGCCCCTGCCATTGGAGATATTGACGGAGATGGCAAGAAAGATTTGGTTCTGGGTTACTATGCATCTGCAAAGCTTAAATTCTTTAAGAATACCGGCACTTTGTCGAACCCGGTGTTTACGCTTCAGTCATCACAGCTTGATACTATGAACCTTGTTCAGGCAAGTGCCCCTTGCCTTTGGGATGTTGATAACGATAATGATATGGATCTGCTGGTTGGAAGTTCTGGGGGCAAACTCACTTATTACAGAAATAACGGGACTCCCTCGGTGTTTAATTTCCAGTTTATTACAAATAACTATATGGGCATTGATGTAGGCAACGATGCAGCTCCTTCAACAGGTGATTTGGATTCAGACGGCGATATGGACATGTTAATTGGGAACCGACTCGGAGAATTGCATTTTTACAGGAATACCGGAACGCAATCAAC